>CAYGZN010000147.1:0-7397 GCA_964354355.1 uncultured Burkholderiaceae bacterium
CGTCGATCAGTGCACACTCCTCGAGCTCGTACGGAATCGTGCGGAAGTAGCCCATCAGCAGCCACGTGCAGAACGGGATCAGGAACGTGGGGTAGGTGAACACCAGCGCCCAGCGGGTGTTGAACAACCCGAAGCTCTGCAGCACGACCGCCAGCGGGATGAACAGGATCGACGGCGGGATCAGGTAGGCCATGAAGATCGCCAGGCCGGTCGCGCGCGCGCCCCTGAAACGCAGTCGCTCGATCGAGTAGGCGGCGAACACGGCCGCAAACAGCGACACGACGGTCGCGATCACCGCGACCAGCATCGTGTTCAGCAGCCACTCGGGATAGGCCGTGTCGAACAGCAGCTTGCGGAAGTGGTCGAGGGTCGGCGCTACGACCCAGAACGGATTGCCCTCGCGCGACAGCAGTTCGGCGTTCGGCTTGAACGCGGTGATCGTCATCCAGTAGAACGGAAACAGCAGCACGAACAGGAACAGCAGCATCGGCAGGTAGGCGGTGACCCAGCGGTGCGACCGGGTCTCCAGGAAATCCATGCCGACCGACTCGTTGGACTCGCTCACCGGTCGCCTCCCTGCTGCCACGCCCGCCGCTGCAGGCCGAAGTACGAGAACAGGATCGCCGCCAGCAGGAACGGCACCATCGCCATGGCGATGGCAGCGCCCTCGCCCATCGCGCCGCCCGAGATGGCCCGCTGGAAGGACAGCGTCGCCATCAGGTGGGTCGCATTCAGCGGGCCGCCCCGGGTCAGCACGTAGATCAGCTGGAAGTCGGTGAACGTGAACAGCACCGAGAACGTCATCACCACCGCGATGATCGGCGTCAGCAGCGGCAGCGTCACGTTCCAGAAGCGCTGCCAGGCGGTGGCGCCGTCGATCGCCGCCGCCTCGTACAGCGACGGCGAGATCGTCTGCAGGCCGGCCAGCAGCGAGATCGCCACGAACGGGATGCCGCGCCAGACGTTGGCCGCGATCGTCGAGAAACGCGCGTTCCACGGGTCACCCAGGAAATCGATGTAGCGGTCGATCAGGCCCAGCTTCAGCAGCACCCAGCTGATGATCGAGAACTGCGCGTCGTAGATCCACCAGAAGGCGATCGCCGACAGCGCGGTCGGCACGATCCACGGCAGCAGCACGACCGCCCGCAGGAAGGTCTTGAACGGCAGGTGCTTGTTCAGCAGCAGCGCCAGCCACAGCCCCAGCAGGAACTTCAGCACGCTGGCGACGATCGTGTAGAACAGCGTGTTGAACAGCGCGAGCCGGGTGACGGCGTCGCCGAGCAGGAACTCGAAGTTCTCCAGGCCGACGAACTGGCCCGCCCGGCCGATCTTGGCGTCGGTGAAGCCCAGCCAGACGCCGAGCCCCAGCGGATAGGTCAGGAACAGCAGCAGCAGCACGGCCGCCGGCAGCATGAACAGCAGCCCCAACCCGTTGCGGCTCTCCACGAAGCGCGACAGGGCGCCCGGCCTGCGGGCAGCTTCCTGCGGCCCAACGCCGGTCGAACTCACGGACCCCGCGACGGGAGTCCGTGAGCCGGCCTGCAGGGGATCGGCGGCCATGGCGATCAGTCCGGCGCGACGCGGCCGCGGGGCTCAGACCTTGTAGTAGCGCTCGGCTCGCTTCTGAGCTCGCTCGGCGGCCTCCTTCGGCGACACCTTGCCCGAGGCCGCCTCGGCTACCATGTTCGCGACGATGAAATCCGCGAGCGCACCGGCCGATGCGTAACCGAGCTTGCCTGCGTACCCGGCCGGACGCAGGTTCTTGGTGGCATCGCGGTACGGGGTGTTCCTGGGGTCCGCCGTCCAGATCGGGTTGGCCTCGAACGCCCGCAGCGGCTGCGACACGTAGCCGCCGGCCGCCTGCAACCACGCGTTGAACTGCTCCTGCTCCATCATGAAGCGCAGGAACTCCTTGGCCGCCTTCGGGTACTTGGTGTACTTGAAGATCATCTGGTTGAGGAACAAGTGGTACTCGGTCGGCACGCCGACTGGCCCCACCGGGAACTGCGAGTGCTGGATGTCCGACACCATGTCCTTGAGCTTGGGGTCGGTGGAGTTCCTGGCGGCGTAAAAGACCGAGATCCCGTTGTTGGTCACGCTGCACTGACCGTCGAGGAACGCCTTGTTGTTGTTCGGATCGAGCCACGACAGCGTGCCCGGCACGAAGGTCTCGTAGAGCTCCTTCGAGTATTCCAGCGCCTTGACCGTCTCGGGGCTGTTGATGACGACGCGGTTGTCCTTGTCGACCAGCGCCCCGCCGAACGACCACATCAGCCAGTGGGTCCAGCCGCTGTCGCCCGTGGCATTGCCCAGCGCCATGCCGCCGGGCGTGCCCTTGTCCTTCAGTGCCTTCATCAGCTTCAGGAAGCCGTCGGTGTCGCGCGGGAACTTGTCGAACCCGGCGGCCTTCACCTGGCTGTCGCGGTACACCATCATCGCTCCGGCCGAGCCCAGCGGCACGCCGATCCAGCGCTTGCCGTCGAGCTTCAGGTAGGCCTCGCACGACGGGTACCAGCCGCCGTACTTGCGCCCGAGGTAGTCGCACAGATCGGACACGTCGAGAAGCTTGTCCGGGTACAGGTTGGCGTCGTCGTTGGTCGACAGCACGATGTCCGGTCCACTGCCCACGTTGGCCGCCACCGCGGCCTTGGGCCGCACGTCCTCCCAGCTCTCGTTGTCGACGCGGACTTCGATGCCGGTCTTGGCCGTGAACGCCTTTACGTTGGCCATGTACTGGTCGATGTCGCCCTGCACGAAGCGGCTCCAGCGCAGCACGCGCAGCTTGGCCCCCTTCTCGGGCTGGTTGTTCCAGGTGGCCTGGGCGTGAACGGCAGGCGCGCCGATCAGCGTGCCGGCGCCGATGGCGGAACCGGCCTTGAGCACGTTGCGACGGGTGGTGTTCTTCATGGGTTGTCTCCTCGGGGTGAAGTTTCGTTGTGGTGCGGGTCAGGAGGCCAGGCTGGCCCCGGTCCGGGCATCGAACACGTGCAGCTTGTCGAGTTCGGGGCGCAGGCGCACGTCGTCGCCCGGGCGCAGCGTCACGCGATCGCGCACGACGGCGACCATGTCCTCCTCGCCGAGCTTGCACATCAGCATGGTGTCGGCGCCCGTGGGTTCGATGACCTCGACGCGCGCCGGCAGCGATCCGACCCCTTCGGACAGCGACAGGTGCTCGGGGCGCAGGCCGATCAGCACCTCCTGGCCGTCGGCCGCCGTCATCGGCCGCGCCACCGGAATGCGGACGGTGCCGACGTCGACCGCGCCGTCGCTCCAGACGCCCTTGACCATGTTCATGGCCGGCGAGCCGATGAAGCCGGCCACGAAGACGTTGACCGGATGGTCGTACAGGTCCAGCGGCGTGCCGGTCTGCTCGACGATGCCGTCGCGCATCACGACGATGCGGTCGCCCATCGTCATCGCCTCGATCTGGTCGTGCGTGACGTAGATCGACGTGGTCTTCAGGCGTTGATGCAGCTCCTTGATCTCGGTGCGCATCTGCACGCGCAGCTTGGCGTCGAGGTTGGAAAGCGGCTCGTCGAACAGGAACACCTGCGGGTCGCGCACGATGGCGCGGCCCATCGCGACCCGCTGGCGCTGTCCGCCCGAAAGCTGGCGCGGGTAGCGGTCGAGGTACGGCGTCAGACCGAGGATCTGCGCGGCCTCGTTCACGCGCTGGTCGATCTCGGATTTCGGGCTCTTGGCGAGCATCAGCGCGAACGCCATGTTCTCGCGCACCTTCATGTGCGGGTACAGCGCGTAGTTCTGGAACACCATCGCGATGTCCCGTTCCTTGGGCGGCACGTCGTTGACGACCCGCCCGCCGATGCTGATGCGCCCGCCGCTGATCTCCTCGAGCCCGGCGATCATCCGCAGCAGCGTCGACTTGCCGCAGCCGGACGGCCCGACCAGCACGCAGAATTCCCCGTCCTCGATCGCCACGTCCACGCCGTGGATGACCTGGGTCGACCCGAAGTTCTTCTGGACGTTCTCGATGGCTACGGTGGCCACGCGGTCTCCTCTGTGCACCCCTCGAAGGGGCGCCTATGCTAACCCGGATCGGGCGGCTGCGGTCAAGCGCCGGTGCCGGAATGGCTGAGCGCGCTGGACACGAGCTTGGCGGTGATGTCGACGATCGGGATCACCCGCTCGTAGGCCATCCGCGTCGGCCCGATGACGCCCAGGGTGCCCACGATCTTGCCGTCGACCTCGTAGGGCGCGACCACCACCGACAGCTGATCCAGCGGCACCAGCTGCGACTCGCCGCCGATGAAGATCTGCACGCCCTCGGCGTGGCTGGACGCGTCCAGCAGCTGCATCAGCCCGGTCTTCTGGTCGAACAGGCCGAACAGCCGCCGCAGCCGGTCCATGTTGTCGGACAGCTCGTGCACGCCCAGCAGGTTGCGCTCGCCCGAGATCATCACCGTCTCCGAGCCCTCGTTCATCGCCTGGTCGCTGGCGGTGACGGCCTTGTGCATCAGCTCGTTGATGTCGTCGCGCAGCATCGCCAGCTCGCCCTGCAGCCGCGCGCGGATCGACTCGAAGTCCAGTCCGGCGAAGCGCTGGTTGATGTAGTTCGCGGCTTCGTGGAGTTGGCTGGCGCCGTACTCCCGGTCGGTGTGCAGGATGCGGTTCTGCACGTCGCCCTCGGGCGTGACGATGATCAGCAGCACCCGCTTCTCGGACAGCCGCAGGAACTCCACCTGGCGAAAGCTCGAGCTGCGCCGCGGCGTCATCACCACGCCCGCGAAGTGCGACAGGTTCGACAGCAGGTGCGCGGCCTGGCTGAGCACGCGCTGCGGCTGCTCGGCGCGCAGCTGGCCCTGCAGGCGCTCGGTCTGTTCGAGCTCGAGCGGCTGCACGGTGACCATGGTGTCCACGAACAGCCGGTAGCCCCTCGGCGTGGGCACGCGCCCCGCCGACGTGTGCGGGCTGGCGATCAGGCCGAGCTCCTCGAGGTCGGCCATCACGTTGCGGATCGTGGCCGGCGACAGCTCCAGCCCGGAGTACCTGGACAGCGTGCGCGAACCGACCGGATGGCCGTCGGCAATGTACCGTTCGATCAGGGTCTTGAGCAGAGTCTGGGCGCGCGCATCGAGCATGGCCGCAAGTTATAGACTGATTTTGCCCGGTTGCCAACGGCACGGTGCGCGGCGCGGTTCGCTGCGGGCCGGCCGGCACACGTGGCGGCTGCCCACGGCCGCCCGGGTCCGCAGACCGCGAATTATGGTGTAATCGCCGCCATGCCGTCCCCGTTCAAGACCGTCGCCCTGTTCGGCAAGTTCCAGTCCGAGGGCGTCGCCCAGACCCTCGCGGAGATCGGCACCTACCTCGAGGGCCGGGGAATCCGGGTGCTCTACGAGGCCGGCGTCGCGAGCCAGCTCGGTCGCCTCGACGTCACGGCAGCCGGCATCGACGTGATCGGCGCGCAGGCCGACCTGGCGGTCATCGTCGGCGGCGACGGAACGATGCTGGGCATCGCCCGCGAGCTGGCGCCGCACGGCGTGCCGCTGGCGGGCATCAACTTCGGGCGGCTCGGGTTCATCACCGACATCCCGCTGCTGCAATGGGCCGACGCGCTGGGCGCGGTGCTCGACGGCCACTACGACGCCGAGGACCGCTCGCTGCTGCAGGCCCGCGTGCTGCGCGAGTCGACGGTGGTCTTCGAGGCCAGCGCGCTGAACGACGTGGTCGTGTCGCGCAGCTCGCGCGCCGGCATGATCGACGTGCAGGTGCACGTCGACGGGCTCTACATGTACAGCCAGCGCGCCGACGGACTGATCGTGGCGACGCCGACCGGCTCGACGGCGTATTCGCTGTCGTGCAACGGACCGATCCTGCACCCGTCGCTCGGCGGCATCGTGCTGGTGCCGGTGGCGCCGCAGGCGCTGTCGAACCGGCCGATCGTGCTGCCCGACACCAGCGTGATCCGCATGAGCGTTGCCGACGGCCGGGAGCCGCGCGTGAACTGCGACATGCAGACCTTCGCGGACCTGCAGATCGGCGACGTGATCGAGGTGCGCCGAGCGGCGTTCACCAGCCGGTTCCTGCACCCCAGCGGCTACAGCTACTACGCCACGCTGCGCTCCAAGCTCAACTGGCACGAGATGCCCAGCCTCGTGCCGCGCAGCTGAGCCGCGCACGATGCTGACGGCGCTGCGGCTGCGCGATTTCGTCATCGTCGACCAGGCGCACCTGGAGTTCTCGCCCGGCTTCACGGTGCTCACCGGCGAGACCGGCGCGGGCAAGTCGATCCTGATCGACGCACTGGGCCTCGCACTGGGGTTGCGCGCCGACGCCGGCGTCGTGCGCGAGGGCGCGAGCCGCGCCGACATCGCCGCCGAGTTCACCACCGACGCAGTGCTGGACGCCTGGCTCGCCGAGCGCGATCTGGCCGGCGACGCGGGCCAGGTGCTGCTGCGCCGGATCGTCGAGGCCGACGGCAGGTCCCGTGCGCTGGTCAACGGGCACCCGGCCACCGTCGCGCAGCTGCGCGAGGTCGCCGAGTCGCTGGTCGAGATCCACGGCCAGCACGCGTCGCAGGCGCTGCTGCGTGCCGAGGGCCAGCGCGCGCTGCTCGACCGGTTCGCCGGGGCGCAGGCCGAGCTCGCTGCGGTCGGTCAGGCGTTCGGCCGCTGGCGCTCGCTCGAGCGCGACCTCGAGCAGGCCCAGCGCGACAGCCGCGAGCTGTCGCTCGAGCGCGAGCGCCTGCAGTGGCAGCTCGACGAGCTGGCACCGCTCAAGCCGGAGCCCGGCGAGTGGGACGCGCTGAACGCCGAGCAGAAGCGGCTCGCCCATGCCGCCGCACTGATCGAAGGCACCCGCGGCGCGGCCGACGCGCTGGCCGAGGCGGACGAGTCGGTGGCCAGCCGGATCCACCAGCTGCTGCAGCGGCTGCGCTCGCTCGAGCAGCTCGATGCGTCGCTCGCGCCGACGCTCGAGCTGCTGGAGGGCGCAGCGATCCAGGCGAGCGAGGCCGCCTCGGCGCTGGCCGCCTATGCCGAACGCGTCGACCTCGATCCGCAGCGGCTCGAGCGGACCGAGCAGCGCATCGGCGCGCTGTTCGCCGCAGCGCGCAAGCTGAAGATCGCCCCGGCGCAGCTGGCGACCGAGTTCGACGCGCTGCAGGAACGGATGCACCAGCTCGAACTCGCCCACGATCTGGGCGCGCTGCAGCGGCACGTGGCGCAGTCCCGCGCCGAGTACGATCGCTGCGCCCACGCGCTGTCCAGGCTGCGTGCCGGCGCCGCCCGGCGACTGTCCGGCGGCGTGTCCGAGCGGATCGCGCGGCTCGGCATGAAGGGGGGCAGCCTGCAGATCTCGCTGGAGGCGGCCGAGCCGGGCGCCGCCGGCACCGACCGGGTCGAGTTCCGCGTCGCCGCCCACGCCGGGGCCACGCC
>CAYGZN010000148.1:0-7397 GCA_964354355.1 uncultured Burkholderiaceae bacterium
GCGCAGATCCGCGTGCAGGGCGAGTGGCCCAACGTGGGGCGGCGCAGTTTCGAGTGCAGCCAGGCCGAGGTCCAGATGACCTGCGAGGAGGAGATCTTCGCCACCCCCAATCCCCAGTTCCGGCGCGTCGAGGTCAGCGTCTATCCGGTCGAGGGCGAGCGGGTGCGGCTGTCGCGCCTGGTCGGCTTCGCCACCAACCTGCCGTGATGGGGCGCATCGACCCCCGACGGGCCGGAGCGCGGGCCGCCCGCGCTCGCGGCCAGCGGGGCTTCACGCTGCTGGAGCTGCTGATCGCGGCCGCGCTGCTCGCGGTGCTGGCGGTGCTCAGCTGGCGCGGGCTGGACTCGGTGCTGACCGCGCGCGGCCACATCGTCAGGGCCTCGGACGAGCTGCGTTCGCTGACGATGGCGTTCTCGCAGATGGACGAGGACCTGCGCCGGTCGTGGCCGGTGCGGCTGCTGGGCCTGCGCGTGCCGCCGATCGCGTTCACGGTCAGCGGCGAGCAGGCGCGGGTCACGCTCGAGCTGCTGCGCGAGACCTCGGGGGCGTCCGAGGTCACGCAGGTCCAGCGCGTCGCCTATCGGCTGCGCGACGGCGTGCTCGAGCGCGGGTTCGGTGCGTGGGTGGCGCCCGCCGCGTCGGGCACGCAGACGGATCGCTCCGCACAGGGCGCGACCGAGGCCACGTCGCTGATCTGGCAGCCGATCCTCGCCGACGTTGCGGCGCTGGAGATGCAGGGCTGGATCAGCGGGCGGGGGTGGATCGCCGCCAGCGCACTGGCCGGGCAGCTGCCCGCGGCGTCGACGCCGTCCGGGCAGGCGAGCCCCGGCGCCGCGAGCCCCGGCACCGCGCCCCCGGTCGTGACCGGAATGCTGGTGCGCGTCGTGCGCCTGGACGGCAGCGTGCTGGTCCGCGTCTTCCCGGTGAAGGACTGACGTGGCCGCGCGGCGAAGCCGACACCGTGCGTTGCGCCGAGGCGAGCGCACTGGCCCGCCGCGGCGCCAGCGGGGCGCCGCGATCATCACCGCGATGCTGGTCGTCACGCTCGCGGCGGTGGTGGTCAGCAGCCTGTTCTGGCGCGAGCACGTCAGCGTGCGCTCGATCGAGAACCGCCTGGCGCTGGCGCAGAACCGCTGGATCGAGCGGGCCGCGCTGGACTGGGCGCGGGTGATCCTGCGCGCCGACATCCGCTCGGGGCCGGCCGATCACCTGGGCGAGCCGTGGGCGGTGCCGGTCGTGGACACGAGACTCGACGAGACCGTGACGGCCGGGGCCAAGATCAGCGACCCGTCCCGAGCGGCGATGCTGGCCGGCCAGATCAGCGACGCGCAGTCGCGGCTGAACCTGGCGAGCCTGGCGGGCCCCAACGGCATTGCGTCGGAACAGAACGTGGCGGCGCTGCGCAAGCTGCTGTCGCTGCTCGGCAAGCCCGAGTCGCTGGCCGACGACGCGCTCAAGCGCGTACTGGCCGCCACGCCCACGGTCGTCAACGGGCAGCTCGTGCCCGCGCAGCGCCTGCCGCTGACGCGACTGGCCGACCTCGCCGAGAATCCATCGTTCGACCCCGGCACGCTCGCGGCACTCGAGCCCTACGTGACGGTGCTGCCGCGCGCAACGCTGATCAACGTGAACACGGCATCGGCCGAGGTGATCGCCGCGGCGCTGCCGTCTGTCGACCTGTCGGCCGCTCGTCGGTTCGTGGCGCGGCGCGAGCGGACCTTCTTCCGGTCGCTGAGCCAGGCGGCCGAGCAGATCGACGGCCGCCCGGTGCTGCCGCTGTCGATGTTCTCGGTGGGCTCGAGCTTTTTCCTCGTGCGCGGGGTGATACGCTACGACCGCGTCGAGTCGCAGAGTGAAACGCTGCTCGAGCGCACGAACGATCGGGTCGAGGTGATATGGCAGCACAGGTACTGAAGCGCGGAGAGGTCGTCGTGTGGCTTCCGCCGCGCAGCGACGGCGAGCGCGCGTTCGGGACCGAGGCGAACCTGCTCGCATCCACGCCGGCGGGGGCGGGCCGCACGCCGCAGCCGCGCGACGACGCGACGCCGGGCGCGTCGCGCGACGGCTTGCGCTGCGCACCGGCATCGCTGGAGGCGCTTGCGTCGACGCGACAGGTGCGGCTGGTGTTCGACCCGCGCGACGTGACGCTGATCCCGGCCGAAGTGCCGCTGCTCGGCGGTGCCCGCCTGGCGCAGGCGCTGCCCAACATCGTCGAGGACGCGCTGCTGCAGGACCCGGCCACCTGCGCGTTCGTCGCGGGCCCGCTGCTGGAGGACGGCCGACGGATGGTGGCCGTCATCGACCGCGCGTGGCTGGAGTTCACCGTCGGGGCTTTCGAGCGGCGCGGCATCCGCGTGCGAAGCGCGACGCCCGCGCAGCTCGCCCTGCCGTGGTCGCCCGGAACGTGGTCGCTCGGCTGCATGCACGGCGGCCTGGCACTGCGCAGCGGCGAGCACACGGGGCTCGGCTGGACGGCCGGCACCGATCCCGACTTCCGGGTCGAGGCGATCGTCGCGCTGATCGAGACCGCGGCCGGCGACGGACCGAGGCCGCAGGGCATCGTCGCCTACCTCGAAGACGATTCCTGGGGCGAGCCGCTGCAGCGTGCGACCGATCGGCTGGAGATCGACCTGCAAATGGGCGGCCTGCCGGCGCCCGAGTCCACCGCCCTCGATCTGCTGGGCGGGCGCGTCGGCGCGGGCCGCCGGATGATGGCCACGTTCGACCCGCGCGCCTGGCGCCTGCCGGTGGCGCTGGCCGCCGGCTGCGTGGCGGTGTCGCTGATCGGGCTCAACCTGCACTGGGCGCAGATGGCGCGCGAAAAGCGCGACATCCGCGATGCGATGGAGCAGACGTTTCGCGATACGTTTCCGGGCGCGCAGGTCGTCGTCGATCCGGTGCTGCAGATGACTCGCCAGGTCGCCGTGCTGCGGGCCCGCAGCGGCCAGACGGGCCCGGAGGACTTCGTGCCGCTGTTGGCGAAGTTCTCGCAGGCGATCGGCGCGCAGGCCAACGACGCGCTGGCCGGCGTTGAATTCCGCGAGGGCCGGCTGCGCGTGCGCTTCCAGCCGCAGCTGGTCGACGGCCAGGCCGCGCGCGAGCAGTTGCGACAGGCCTGCGCGCGCGCGGGGCTGCGCCTGCAGTTCGACAACGAGCGCGAGCCGATGGCCACCGTCGGCCTGCAGACCTGAGTCCGGGGCCGCGGCGATGCTCGAGCAGGTGGTCCGTTGGTGGCAGCAGCTGCAGGCCCGCGAGCGCAGGCTGGTCGGTGGCGGCGCGCTGGTGCTCGCGCTCTTGCTGGCGTGGCTGGTGGCATTCGAGCCGGCGTGGGACGGGCGCAAGCGGCTGGCCCGCGAGCTGCCCACGCTGCGCAGCCAGCTCGCGCAGGTCGAGTCGCTGGCGGTCGAGGCGCGCAAGCTGTCCGGCGCCGCGGGCACCGCGGATCCCGTGCAGCAGGTCAAGGCCCAGCTCGAGCAGTCGGTCGGCGTCGCGGGTCTACAGCCGAACCTGTTGCAGCTGACGCAGTCCGGCGAGCTGTTCGACATCCGGTTCAAGTCGGTGCCGTTCGCGGCATGGCTGGCGTGGTTCGACACGACGCTGCGCGAGACGCGGCTGCGCGCCGTCGACGTCTCGGTCACGCGCGAGGCGGGCGCGGGGCTGGTCAACGCGCGCGTGACGCTGGAGGCCGCGCGGCGTGGCCCGTGACGTCGCGCGCCGCGGGGCGCGCCGGGCGCCGCGGGCGCCTTGGGGTGCGGGGTGGATCGCGGCGAGCGTCGCGCTGGGCTTGCTCGCTGCGGCGGCCGTGCTGCTGGTCACCGCGCCAGCCAGCGTCGCCGACTGGGCGTTGGCGCGTGCGACGCTCGGTCGCGTGCGCCTGGCCGACGCCCGGGGCTCGGTCTGGAACGGCAGCGGCCGGCTGGTTCTGGCCGATGCCGGGCCGGCCGACGGCGCACTGGCCGGCGCGACGCCCGAGCTGCGGGCGCTGGCCGGGGTCGTGCTGCCGGGCGTGTTCAGCTGGCGGGTGTCGGCGTGGCCGCTGCTGGTGGGGATGCTCGACGCGCGCATCGAGCACGACAGCATGAAACAGCCCGTGTTGCTGTCGGGGCGACCCGGCGAACTGCGGGTCAGCGCGGGCGCGTTGAGCCTGCCGCCGGTGGCGCTGGATCGACTGGGCTCGCCGTGGAATACAATCCGGCCCACGGGGTCGCTGAAGGTGTCGTGGGAGAACGTCACGCTGCGCAGCGGCCGGTTCGACGGCAAGGCATCGATCGAGCTTGCCGAGGCAGGGTCGGCGTTGACGCCGGTGCGCCCGCTGGGGGCGTACCGGATCGACATCGTGGGGTCGGGCGCGCAGGCGCAGGTGCGAATGGACACGCTCTCGGGGCCCCTGCGGCTGCAGGGCAGCGGGACCTGGGAGGCGAAGTCGGGGTTGCGTTTCACTGCCGAGGCTCAGGCCGACGAGCCGGAGCGACTGAGACTGCAGCCGCTGCTCGGGCTGCTGGGTCGCCGTGAAGGCGATCGCACGATCATCAAGATAGGAGCCTGAGTGTTGGGTGTGAGACCGGTAGTGCGCAGGGCGTTCCAGGGGCTGCTGGTCTTGTGCCTGCTGCTGGCCGTGCTCCCGTCGCCCGTGTCCTCCCAGCAGGCGGGTGGCGGCTCGCAGCCGATCACGCTGAACTTCAAGGAAGCCGACATCGATTCGGTCGTCGGCGCGTTCGGCCACCTGCTGGACCGCACCTTCGTCATCGATCCGCGCGTGCGCGGCAAGATCACGCTCGAGACGCCCCGGCCGGTCAGCCGCGAGCAGGCGTACCAGCTGCTGCAGTCGACCCTGCGGATGCAGGGGTTCGCGATCGTCGAGACCGGGTCCCTGTCGCGGGTCGTGCCCGAGGCCGACGCCAAGCTGCAGGCCGGGCCGGTGACCGCGGGCCGGACCCTGTCGCAGAGCGGCGATCGGGTGGTCACGCAGATCTTCAGGCTGACCTACGAGTCGGCGACCAACCTGGTGCCGGTGCTGCGCCCGCTGATCTCGCCCAACAACACGATCGTCGCGTACGCGAACAACAATTCGCTGGTCATCACCGACTACGCGGCCAACCTGCAGCGGCTGGCGCGGATCATCGCGACGCTGGACAGCCCCGCGGCCGGCGAGCTCGAGGTCATTCCGATGCGCCACGCGCTGGCGAGCGACATCGCGACGCAGGTGGCGCGCCTGCTCGACGACCAGGCGCGGGCCGGGCAGGGCGCGGCCGTCGACCCGGGCCAGCGCGTGCAGGTGCTGGCCGACGCGCGGATCAACTCGATCATGGTGCGCTCGCCGAGCCAGGCCAAGATGAACCTGGCCAAGAGCCTGATCGCGCGGCTCGACCAGCCGTCCAGCGAACCCGGCAACATTCGCGTGGTGTACCTGCGCAACGCCGAGGCGGTGCGCCTCGTGCAGGTGCTCAAGGGCGTGCTGGCGGGTGACGGGGCGGGCGGGGTCGGCGCCGGCACGACGGGCGGCTTCGGCACGAGCGGCGGGATGGGCACCCCGGGCGGGCTGACCACGCCTTCGCCGTCGCTGCCGGGCGCCGCGGGCGCGCAGGGCTCGCTGTCGACGTCCGCGCTGGGGCAGTCGGGCGCGACCGGGGTCACCACCATCAACGCGGGCGGGGCGATCATCGCCGCCGACCCCTCGACCAACTCGCTGATCATCACCGCCCCGGAGCCCGTCTACCGCAACCTGCGCGCGGTCATCGACAAGCTCGATGCGCGCCGCGTGCAGGTCTACATCGAGTCGCTGATCGTCGAGATCGCCGCCGACAAGGCGATGGAGCTCGGCGTGCAGTGGAACTTCCTGTCGCAGCCCAGCGGCGGCGGCAACGCGGTGATCGGCGGCACGAACCTGCCCGCCCGCGGCACCGGCGCCAACATCATCGACGTCGCGACCAACGTACTGGGCATCGGCCGCGGCCTGAACATCGGCGTGGTGCGTTCCGCCCCGTTGATCGGCGGCGCCGCCGCGGACGGCTCGGTGGGCGTCGGCCCGATCAACCTGGCGTTCCTCGCGCGCGCGCTCGAGACCGAGGCCGGTGCCAACGTGCTGGCCACGCCGAACCTTGTGACGCTGGACAACGAGGAGGCGCGGATCATCATCGGCCAGAACGTGCCCTTCATCACCGGCTCGTACAGCAACACCGGCGGCGCGGGGGCGGTCAACCCGTTCCAGACGATCGAGCGCAAGGACGTGGGCACGACGCTGCGCGTGCGTCCGCAGGTGGCCGAGGGCGGCTCGGTCCGCATGCAGATCTTCCAGGAGGTCTCCAACGTGGTCGAGGCCTCGGCAAGCTTCAGCGCCGGGCTGATCACCAACAAGCGCGCGATCGAGTCCAACGTGCTGGTCGACGACGGCCAGCTGCTGGTGCTGGGCGGCCTGATCGAGGAGCGCGTCGAAGGCAACGTCAGCATGGTGCCCGGCCTCGGCCGGCTGCCGATCCTGGGCAACCTCTTCCGCTACGACAACCGCAAGCGGGTCAAGACCAACCTGATGGTGTTCCTGCGTCCGATCGTGCTGCGCAACGCGGACACGGCGTACACCGTGACCTCGGACCGCTACGACTTCATCCGCCAGCAGCATGGCGACCTGCGCGTCACGCCCAGCGAGCTGATCCCCGAGTCGCAGTATCGGGCGCCAACCATGTCGCCGATGCCGCCCAGGCCCGGCAACACCGGCGTCGCGCCGCCCAGCGTGTCACCCGAGGTAAACCAGGCACTGCCCGATCGCTGGCGGATGATCGAGGGCCGGCCGCAGACGCCGGCGCCGGGCAGCTCGCCGTCGCAGCCGCCGCTGCAGCCCGGGCTTCCCGGCCAGCCGGGTCAGCCCGGGCAGCCGTCCGGCCAGCTGCCGGGGGTGATCCAGACGGCGCCCAACGAGGTCGTGATCACCCGCCAGCTCGATGGCGCCGTGCCGAGCGGCGCCACGCCGGACTCGCCCGGGCCGCCGGGCCAGCCGCGAAGCCCCTGAACCCGGGCCGGCTGCCTCCCGATGTCCAACGTCTCTCCCGCCCGCTACGTGCCGTACGGCTTCGCGCGCCAGCACCAGCTGCTGGTCTCGGGGGTCAGCGGCGATGCGATCGAGGTCTGGGTCGGCGAGAAGACGCCGCCCCACGCGCTGGCCGAGCTGTCGCGCACGCTGCCGCTTCGCGTGGTGCCGGTGCACAAGCCGGGTCCCGAGCTGGCCGCGGCGATTGCGCGCGCGTATTCGCAGCAGGAGGGCTCGGCGGCGTCGGTGGTCGACGCGGTCGAGAGCGACCTCGACCTGTCGCGGCTGCTGCAGGACATCCCCAAGATCGAGGACCTGCTCGAGACCGAGGACGACGCGCCGATCATCCGCATGATCAACGCGCTGCTGACGCAGG
>CAYGZN010000149.1:0-7369 GCA_964354355.1 uncultured Burkholderiaceae bacterium
CGACAACGAGTGGCTGATGAGCATCCGCAGCCGCGCGATCATCGCCGGGGGCACCTGCGAGTTCGACCTGCCCTCCTACCACGCGTGGCTGAACCGTTCGGCCGAGGCGCGCCACCGCGACATCATGGGCTGGGTCGCGCCGTTCAAGCCGCTGCGCGGCAGCCTGGACATCGTGCTGAACCTGCTGCGCGAGTCGGCGCAGCGTTCCACGGTCACCACGCAGCAGGGCAGCTTCCAGCAGACGCTGGGCGGCAAGGTCTACCAGATGCTGCAGATCCGAGTGGACCCCGCGCTGGGCGCGATCCCCGAGATCTCGGCCAACAAGTACATGCTGTGGATCCGCTTCACGTCGCAGGGCGGCGACCTTCGCCCGAAGCCGTTCGACGGCAACGTCGAATTCGAGCTGGCGCTGTGCAACCTGTGACCGCCCCGCTGGTCGAATGCCCCGCCTGCGGGCGCAGGACCGAGTTCTCCCCGCGCAACGCGTGGCGCCCGTTCTGCTCGCAGCGCTGCAAGATGGTCGACTTCGGCGCGTGGGCGGCCGAACGATACGTGGTGGCCGCAGACCCGCCCGAAGACGGGCAGGACCCGCAGAACGGCGATCCGCCCGGCGTCGCGCCCGCAGACCGGCACGCGGGCTGACGGCCTGCGTGGGCACCGGGCCTGCGCTCGCGGGCGCCGGCGTGCGCGGCAACCCGCCTCAGCGCCAGGCGCCTCGCATCATCGCGACGCCGTGAGCCCCGGCGGCGCGCGCGTCGTCCAGGTCGACGCTCGACAGGCCGCCCAGCGCATAGACCGGCACCGGCGTCGTGGCCAGCGCTCCGGCCAGCCCGGCCCATCCCAGGGGCGTCGCCCCGGGATGGCTGGCAGTGGCGCGCACCGGCCCCAGCACCGCCAGGTCGGCCCCGAGCGCACCGGCCCGATCGAGCTCACCGGCGCTGTGGCACGACACGCCGACCAGCCGGGTGGCCGGTCGCGACGTGCGTGCCGCGAGATCGGCCGAAGTCAGGTGCACGCCGTCGACCGCGTGCCAGTACGACTCGGGGTGGCGGCTGCTGACCAGCACACGCAGCGGGTGCGCGTCGCGCAGCGCCCGCACCCGCTCGAACAGCTGCGCGAAGTGCGCGGGCGCAAGCAGCGGCTCGCGCAGCTGCAGCAGCACGGTCGCTCCCGCGGCCGCCTGCAGCCGGTGCCGCAGCGCGCGCTCGAAGGCCTCGACGCCGATCTCGCCGGCGCACGAGATCGCGTACAGCGGGGGCAACCTCAGCCACGCGATCGGCGCAATGGCCGCCGGCAGCAGCGGGGCGACAGTGATCGCGTCGGGCCGCTGCCACACCAGCGCCTGGCCCTCGCGCGGCTCGGGCTCGCCGCGCCAGCGCCACACGCGGCGAAAGAACAGTCGCACCGTCGCGTGCGGGTACGCGTGGCCGCGCACGACCCAGGGTGCGGACTCGACCTCGCGCAGGCCGAGCTCCTCGTGCAGCTCGCGCGCCAGCGCCTGCGCGACGGTTTCGCCCGCCTCGAGCTTGCCGCCCGGGAACTCCCACCAGCCCGCGTAAGGCTTGCCGGGCACGCGCTGGCCGATCAGCACCGCGCCGTCGCCGCGCACCACGACCCCGACGGCGACATCGACGGCGACATCGACGGCGGCCTCGGCAGCGGCGCTCATGGCCGCGGGCCCCCGGCCGTCGTGCCGGCGCCGATGCCGCCGCTCAACCCCGGGCCGGCCGCTTGACGCGCGGCGCCGCAGCCGGCGGCGTGTCCCCCCGCGCCGCGGCCCGCGGCTTGCCGGCCGCGTCGCTGCGGCCGCGGCGAGGCCGCGCCACGTCGTGGCTGCCGGCCCAGTCGCGCGCGAACTGCCACGCCACGCGGCCCGAGCGCGAGCCGCGCTCGAGCGCCCAGCGCAGCGCGTCGCCGCGCGCGGCGTCGACGTCGCGCTGCGTGCAGCCGAAATGGCGCAGCCAGTGCCCGACCACGGCCAGGTAGTCGTCCTGGCGAAACGGATAGAAGGCCACCCACAGCCCGAAGCGCTCGGACAGCGAGATCTTCTCCTCCGAGGTCTCCCCCGGGTGGATCTCGCCGTCCTCGGTGTGGCGCGCGGCCAGGTTCTCGCTCATGCGCTCGGGCATCAGGTGGCGCCGGTTGCTCGTCGCGTAGATCAGCACGTTCTCGGAGGCCGCGGCCACCGAGCCGTCGAGCGCGACCTTCAGCGCCTTGTAGCCGGCCTCACCCTCCTCGAACGAGAGGTCGTCGCAGAACACCACGAAGCGCTCGGGCCGCGACGCGACCAGGTCGACGATGTCGGGCAGGTCGACCAGGTCGGACTTGTCGACCTCGATGAGCCGCAGTCCCTGCGCGGCGTGGGCGTTGAGGCAGGCCTTGATCAGCGACGACTTGCCGGTGCCGCGCGACCCGGTGAGCAGCACATTGTTGGCAGGGCGCCCGGCGACGAACTGGCGCGTGTTCTGCTCGATCAGCCGCTTCTGTTCGTCGATGTTCTTCAGGTCGTCGAGCGAGATCGGCGACAGGTGCCTCACCGGCTGCAGCCACGAGCGGGTGCCCAGGCCGGTCGCGCGCCGCCGCCAGCGGAACGCGACCGAGGCGTCCCAATCGGGGGCCGCCGCCACCGGCACCAGCTGCTCGACGCGCTCGAAGAACCGCTCCAGTCGCGCCAGCACGCGCTGGACGTCCTTTTCGGGGAACAGCAGGCTCACGACCGGTAGTCCGCGTTGATCGACACGTAGTCGTGCGACAGGTCGCAGGTCCAGACCGTCGTGGCCACGGCGCCGCGGTGGAGCACCACGCGCACGCCGATCTCGGCCTGCTTCATCACCCGCTGGCCGTCCTCCTCGCGATACGCCGGGTGCCGGCCGCCCCGTGTGGCCACGTGCACGTCGTCGAGGTACAGGTCGATCAGCGTCGGGTCGAGATCGTCGATGCCGGCGTATCCGACTGCGCACAGGATCCGCCCGAGGTTGGGGTCCGACGCGAAGAACGCCGTCTTGACCAGCGGCGAATGCGCGATCGCGTACGCGACCGCGGCCGCCTCGGACGGCGTGCCCGCCTGCTCGACCGTCACGGTGATGAACTTGGTCGCACCCTCGGCGTCGCGCACGATCGCCTGGGCCAGCTGGCGCGACACGTCGACGATGACCCGCTTCAGCTGCGCGGCCGCCGGGCCGTCGGCCTGCGCGGGGTCGATCGCGAGCGCGCCCGCGCCGGTGGCCGCGAGCACGAACGAGTCGTTGGTCGAGGTGTCGCCGTCCACCGTGATGCGGTTGAAGCTGGCGTCGGCGGCCTCACGGACCCAGCGCGCAAGCACCGGCTGCGGCACGGCCGCGTCGGTCGCCACGAAGCCCAGCATCGTCGCCATGTTGGGGCGGATCATGCCGGCGCCCTTGGCGATGCCCGTGACGCTGACCGCCTTGCCGTCGATCGTCACGCGCCGCGACGCGGCCTTGGGCAGCGTGTCGGTGGTCATGATCGCCTCGGCCGCGGCGGCCCAGTTGTCGGCCCGGAGGTCGGCCGCCGCCTGCGGCAGGCCGGCGACGATCCGCTCGAGCGGGAGCTGCTCCAGGATCACCCCGGTCGAGAACGGCAATACGGCGCCGGGTGCGCAACCCAGCGTGGCGGCCACGGCCTCGCAGGTCGCACGCGCCGCGGCGAGCCCCTGCTCGCCGGTTCCGGCGTTGGCGTTGCCGGTGTTGACGATCCAGCCCCGGATCGGGCGCCCGCCGGCCAGGTGCGCGCGGCACACCTGCACCGGAGCCGCACAGAAGCGGTTGCGCGTGAACACGCCGGCGACCGACGCGCCGGCGGCGAGCCGCACCAGCAGCACGTCGCGCCGCCCCGGCTTGCGCACGCCGGCCCGGGCCGTGCCCAGTTCCAGGCCCGCCACCGCGTGCAGCGACGACGGTTCGGGGGCGGTGAGGTTCACGGGCATGACGGCGGCTCCTTGCGCCGGCTCGCGGCGGTGCCGGCCGGCAAAGCCGCGATTGTAATCCGCGTGGCCGCGCCCGCCGGTCGGGTTGCGAGCGGGGCGCAACCGATCGACGGGTGACCGGCGCTGCCGCCCGGGGGCCGCGGCGCCCGCGAACGCCGCCATCATGGGCGCACGGCACGATCGCCCGCGGCCATGGCGCTGAACTCCGGCTTGCACCCCACGACTCCCCCGAACTTCGGCCTGGTCCTCACTGGCGGCGGCGCACGCGCCGCCTACCAGGTCGGCGTGCTCGAGGGCATCACGGCGCTGCTGGCCGAAGCGGGCTGGCCCGCGCGGCGCAACCCGTTCCGCGTGATCTGCGGCACCTCGGCGGGCGCGATCAACGCGGCCGCGCTGGCTGCGGGGTGCGACGACTTCGGCGCGGCGGTCGGTCGCGTCGTCGACATCTGGCACGGGTTTCGGGCGGCCCAGGTCTATCGGGTCGATGCGCGCGGCGCGCTGGGCAACGCGGCCCACTGGTTGACCGCGCTGACGCTGGGCTGGCTGATGCGCAGCCGGCCGCGCTCGATGTTCGACAACTCGCCGCTGCGTCAGCTGCTCGAGTCGATGATCGACTTCGACGACCTGAACCGGGCACTCGCCGGCGGCAGCCTGGACGCGCTGGCGATCACGGCGTCGAGCTACACGTCGGGGCAGCACGTCACCTACTACCAGAGCCGCGAGCCGATCGCGCCGTGGGCGCGCACGCAGCGCCTGGCCTGCCCGGCGCGCCTCGACGTCGGCCACCTGATGGCCTCGAGCGCGATCCCGTTCGTGTTCCCGGCGGTGCCGCTGCACCTGGACGGCCGGCGCGAGTTCTTCGGCGACGGTTCGATGCGCCAGGCCGCACCGATCAGCCCGGCGATCCACCTCGGCGCCGACCGGGTGCTGGTGATCGGCGCCGGCCAGCTGCAGCAGGGCACCGCCCACGCGGACCACACGGGGTCGCAGTACCTGTACCCGAACCTGGCCCAGGTGGCCGGCCACGCGCTGGCCAGCATCTTCCTGGACGGGCTGGCCAACGACATCGAGCGGCTCGAGCGCGTCAACCGCACGCTCGCGCTGATCCCGGAGCACGCCCGCCGCAGCATCGCGCTGCGGCCGATCGACGTGCTGGTGATCGCACCGAGCCGGCGGCTCGACGCCCTGGCCAAGGACCACATCCGCGAACTGCCCCGGAGCGTGCGCACGATGCTGCGCATGCTCGGGGCCACCGAGAAGCGCGGCGCCGGGCTCGCGTCGTACCTGCTGTTCGAGCGGGGCTACACGCGCCGCCTGATCCGCCTGGGGCGCGAAGACGTCCTGGCGCGACGCGACGAGGTGCTGGCCTTCTTCGGCGGGCCTGCGCCGCGCGCGCCGGACCCGTCGCATCCGTCGCATCCGTCGGTCGCAGCGGCTGCAGCCGTTGCAGCCGCCCCAGCGTACGCCGGCACGCCCGATCCGACTGCGTCGCCCGCGCGCAGCACGCAGACCGCTGCGGCGTCCTAGCCTGGATCGAAGCCGGCGCCCGGCCGGGGTGCGGCACCGGCCAGCGTCGCGTCGCGCACCGCCTGTGAAACCGCCTTGACGCGAGCGTTCTCGGCGCGCAGCTGCGCAAGCTCCTGCTCGCCGAGCTTCGAGGCATCCAGGTAGTCGAGCTTCCAGCGGGCGTCGCCGCCCCAGCGCAGCGGGTTCTGCACCGTCGTGCGCGGTGCCGGCGCGGACTCGAGCAGGCGCAGCGCGAGTTCGAGCGTCGAGTCCTGCGACGCCACGTCCCACGGGCGGCCCGCCGCGTGGCCGAGCGGGAAGTCGCTGAACACGAACCGCGGCACGCCGCACAGCTCGACGATGTCCTTGGCCGCGCCCATCACGACGCTGGGAATGCCGTGGGCCTCGAGGTGCCGCGCCAGCAGCGCCATCGTCTGGTGGCAGACCGGGCAGTTGGCGACCAGCACGGCCACGTCGGCGCCGTCGGCACGGCAGCGCGCCAGCACCTCGGGGCAGTCGACCGACACCGTGTGGCGCTGGCTGCGGTTGGTGGGCACGCCGTGAAAGCGCGGCGCCAGGGCGCCGATGCGCCCGCGCGCCGCAGCGCGCCGCAGCGCCGGAAGCGGGAACCAGGTGCCGCTGTCGTCGGTGAGATGGGCGCGGTCTATCGCCACGTGCGACACGCACAGGTCGTGGTCGATGGACGTGTCGCCCGAGTAGACCTCGTAGAACTTGGCGGCCGCATTGTAGGGGGCGCCGGCGCGCTGCGCCCCCTTGTCCGGGTCGAAGCGCGCGGCGGTGGTCATCAGCGCGACACGCGATCCCGACAGCGGCCGGGCCGGCGGCTGGAACGGCACGTCCAGGCAGTGCGCGTACCGGTACCGGTTGCCGGTTCCCAGCGCGTCGTACCAGGCGTGCGTCTTCTCGATGTAGCGGACCGGCCGGTCCCAGTCCGGGACGGATCCGCTGTCGTCGTCGCGCGCCTGCGGGGTGTCGGACATGGGTTCGCGCGCCGCCGGTCGCTCGGCCCCGCTCGTCGTCAGCTCAGGCCAGCCGGCCGTGGCACTGCTTGTACTTCTTGCCCGAACCGCAGGGGCACGGGTCGTTGCGCCCGACCTTCTGGCCGAACCGGCGAAACGGCTGCTCCTTGGCCGCCTCGGCATCGGCGGCGGGCGGCGCCTCCTGCACGGCCAACGCGAGCGACTCGGGGTCGGCATCGGGCGCGGCCGCGGCGGCCTGCGCGAAGTCGGCATGGGTGTACGACACGTTGGAATAGGCGCTCTCGGCGGCCTGCTCGACCTGCTGCTCGACGCGTTCGGCCTCGTCGGCCGATTCGATGCGCACATTCATCAGGATCCGCGTGACTTCGTTGCGGATCGACTGCAGCATCAGCTCGAACAGCTCGAACGACTCGCGCTTGTACTCCTGCTTGGGGTTCTTCTGCGCGTAGCCGCGCAGGTGGATGCCCTGGCGCAGGTGATCGAGCGCCGACAGGTGCTCGCGCCAGCGCTGGTCGATCGACTGCAGCATGATCGAGCGCTCGAAACCGGCGAAGCCCGACTGGCCGACCATCTCGACCTTGCCGCCGTAGCGCTGGTCGGCCGCCTCGAGCACCGCCGCCAGCAGGTCGTCGTCGGTGACGTTGCCCTCGGCCTTGAGCAGGTCGACGAGCGGCACCTGCAGCTGCCAGTCGTCCTCGAGGATCTTCTGCAGCGCGGCCACGTCCCACTGCTCCTCGACGCTGTCAGCAGGCACGTGCTCGCGGAACAGCTCGGTGAACACGCCGTGGCGCAGCCCGCCGATCAGCTCGGTGGTGTCCTGCGACTCGAGCAGCTCGTTGCGCTGCTGGTAGATCACCTTGCGCTGGTCGTTGGCGACGTCGTCGTACTCGAGCAGCTGCTTGCGGATGTCGAAGTTGCG
>CAYGZN010000150.1:0-7344 GCA_964354355.1 uncultured Burkholderiaceae bacterium
CACGATTGCGCGGCGCAACCCGCTGGGCTTCTTCGGCATGGTGCACGTGCTCGAAGGCACCAGCGTGTCGCTGGCGCTGCTGGCCGCCGAACAGATCCAGAGACCGCTGCGACTGCCCGATTCGGCCTTCAGCTACCTGCGCTCGCACGGCACGCTCGACCAGCAACACACGGCCGACTTCGCGCTGCTGATGGACCGCGTCGAGGACCCGCAGGACCGGGTGGACATCGTCCACGCCGCGCGCACCTTCTTCCGCCTGTACGGCGACGTGTTCCGTGACCTGCCGCTGCCGCAGACGAACGCAAAGGGCGCGGCTGCGCACGCGCTCGAAGCCGGCGCAAACACCCGCGAGGCCGCGAAGTCCCCCGTCACGGAGGCGGCATGAAGGCGCGCGACGCACGCGTGCTGCTGACCGGTGCCACCGGCGGCATCGGCCGTGCTGCGGCATCGACCCTCGTGCAGGCCGGCGCGTCGGTCATGCTCGTCGGCCGGTCGCCCGCGCGGCTGTCCGCCACGGTGCGCGAGCTGGTGAGCCGCCACGACGCCGATCCTGGGCGCGTGGCGTGGCACGCGGCCGACCTGACCCAACCGTCCAGCCTCGCCCGCCTGGGCGAGGCTGCCTGTGCCTGGGGCACCAACGTGCTCGTGCACAACGCCGGCCTGCCGAGCTTCGGCCCCCTCGAATCGATCGCCGCGCACGACATGCAGCAGGTCCTGCAGACGAACCTGCTGGCTCCGATGCTGCTCACACAGGCTCTGCTGCCCCACCTGCGTCGCCTGCCGCGGGCCCAGGTGATCTGCGTGGGCTCGGCGCTGGGGCGCATCGGCCTGCCCGGCTACAGCGTCTACAGCGCCAGCAAGTTCGGCCTGCGCGGATTCGCCGAGGCACTGCGCCGCGAGCTGGGCGACACCCGGGTGCGCGTGCAGTATCTCGGCCCGCGCAGCACCCGCACCGCGTTCAACTCTGCCGGCGTCGAGGCCTACAACCGCGCGACCGGCACCGCGACCGACACACCAGCGTCGGTGGCCCGCGCGATGCTGTCGCTGCTGGAAGACGAATCGGCCGAACGCTTCCTGGGTTTCCCGGAGAAGCTGGCAGTACGTCTGAACGGCATGGCCCCCACGCTGCTGGATGGCAGCTTCGCCCGGCACCGACGCAGCCTTCGCACCCTGCCTGCGCAGACCGGCTCCCCTTCGCTCCAACCCAACGCCTGAGGAACACGACCATGCCCCCAACCACCCGTCCGACCTTCGACCACCTGCGACGCCGCCACTGGATGGCCGGCGCGCTGGCGCTCGCCGCCGTGTCGACCCTCGCCGCGACGCTGCCGGGCACCACCCACGCGGCCAGCGTCGACGAGGCGGTCAGCGAACTGCAGCACGACTGGGAGACCATTCGCTACCAGGCTCCCGCAGCGGAGCGCGAGAAACGCTTCGAGGCGCTCGCTGCGAAGGCGCACAAGTTCAGCGAGGCCTTCGCCGGTCGCAGCGAGCCGCTCGTGTGGGAAGGCATCATCGTCAGCTCATGGGCTGGCGAGATCGGCGGGCTGGGTGCGCTCGGCGCAGCCAAGCGGGCCAAGGCGCTGTATGAAGCGGCGATCCAGATCGACGGCCACGCCCTCGAGGGGTCCGCCTACAACAGCCTGGGCGTGCTGTACTACAAGGTGCCTGGCTGGCCCGTCGGTTTCGGCGACAAGGCCAAGGCCAAGGAACTCCTCCAGAAGGCGCTGGCGATCAATCCCAAGGGGATCGACCCGAACTACTTCTACGGCGAGTACCTGCTCGAGACCAGGCGTGCGGACGACGCCGCCGCCTACCTCGAACGCGCGCTGCAGGCCCCGGCCCGACCGGGACGCGAGATCGCGGACACCGGACGGCGCGACGAGGCGCGCGCGTTGCTGGAGAAGGCCAAGGCGAAGTGACGTGCTGCGCGCGGCCGTCTCATCGTCGAGCGGCCGCGAATCGGAGCACGACCCTGACCCCGCCACCGCCCTCGCGCGGGCCGAACGACACCGACAGTCCGTGCAGCGCAGCGATGCGCTGGACGATCGACACACCCAGGCCGCTGCCGCCTTCCTGTTGCCCGGCTGGACGGTGGAAGCGTTCACCCATGCGCGCCAGCTGGTCGGGGGCCAGTGGATCGCCGGCGTTTTCCACCTCAAGCCGGTCTTCGGTGAAACGCACCATGACCAAGGTGCCAGGCGGCGCATAACGCACGGCGTTGTCGAGCAGGTTGCGCAGCATCACGGTCAGCAGTTGTTCGTCGCCCGTCATCGGCAACGCGTGGCGCCCCGGTTGCGGCCACTCACAGGCCAGTTCGATGCCCCGCCGCTCGGCCAGCGACAGGCAGTCGCCCATGGCCTGCTCGACAATCGCGGGCCAGTGCACGTCGGCCGTCATCGGCGCGTTCACCGCCGATTCCAGCCGCGACAAGGCCAGCATCTGCGTAACCAGCCGATCCATGTTGTCCAGCCCGAGGGCGAGTCTGTCTTCGGCCTGGGCGCGCTCGGCCTGGCTGCCCGCGCGGCGCACCACGTCCCACTGGGCACGCAATACCGCCAGCGGCGTGCGCAACTCGTGGGCTGCGTCGGCGGTGAAGCGCCGCTCGCGGGCCAGCGCGTCCTCGATGCGGGTGAACAGGCCGTTCATCGCACCGAGCAGCGGCTTGAGCTCCGACGGCGCATGGCTCTCGGGCACCGGCCTCAGGTCGTGGGCGTCGCGGCCCTGCAGTTCGGCCGTGAGCTCGCGCACCGGGGCGAGCGCACGGCGCACGGCCCAGGCCATGGCCGCCAGCAGGAGCGGCAGCACCAGCAGCCAGGGCGTGAGCTGGCTCGCCGTCAGGTCGAAGACGAGTTCGTCGCGTTCGTAGGCTTTTTGCCCGGCCGCCACGCTCCACTCGCCGGCCGCGGACTGCTGGTAGTACACGCGCCAGTCCTCGCCATCGAGGCGTTCGTTCACGAAACCTGCGACGCCGGGGCGGTGCGGCAGGCGCACGCCTTCGCGATCGCCCGTCACCCACTGGCCTCGAGCGTCCCAGACCGCGACCGCCAGATCGCCCACGTCGGAGTCACCGGACCCCGCGGCACCCTCGGCCGGCGCCTGCTTGGCCGAAGTCGCCCCGTTCTGGGTGGAACTCAGCGTGGCCTGCACCTGGCCGGCCAGGCGGATCATCTGGGTGTCGAACAGCTCGTTGACCTGGTGCCGCGCCCGATCGACGGACACGAGCAGCGCGGCGGCCCAGACCAGGGGCGCGCAGATCAGCAGATAGAGCAGAAGCCGGCGCTGCAGGCTCACGTCGCCCCCTCGCCGGTGCCCAGCGCGTACCCCACGCCGCGCACCGTGCGAACGATGCTCGGGTCGATCTTGCGGCGCAGGTGATGGATGTGGACCTCGAGCGTATTGCTTTCGGGCTCGGCGCCGCTCCAGTCGTAGAGTTTCTCCTGCAGGTGCGTCCGGGAGAGCACGCGTTGCGGGTACATCAGCAGCGCCTCGAGCAGCGCCAGCTCGCGGCCGGTGAGTTCGACGGTCCCACCCTTCCAGCGCACGGCCTTGGTGGCCGGGTCGTACTCGAGCGCGCCGTGCTGCCACACGGACTGCGCGCGACCGGACGAGCGGCGCAGCATGGCCCGCAGGCGAGCGGCGAGTTCGTCGATGGTGATGGGTTTGACCAGATAGTCGTCCGCGCCGGCGTCGAGTCCGGCGACACGCTGCTCGACCCCGTCACGCGCGGTCAGAATGAGCACCGGTACGGTCGACCCACGGGCACGCCAGCGGCCGAGCCAGACCATGCCGTCGCCGCCCGGCAGGCCCAGATCGAGCACCAGCGCGTCGTAGGCCGCGCCTGCCAGAGCCGCGTCCGCACGCGCGCCGTCGCCGAAGCAGTCGACGACGTGCCCCACCTGGCGCAGACCCGCCGCCAGGGCGTCGCCCAGAAGTGGATCGTCTTCGACGATGAGGATGCGCATGAACGAACTCCAGCGGCTGACCCGCCCCCGAATTGTAGTCAACCCGCACCGTGCGTCCGGCGGGCTCCCGCGCGGGGATTTGTGTTGAAATAGGCTTCGAGCGACCGCACCGAACCCCCTGAAAGGGATTGCCCATGGACCTGAGCTATTCCACCGAAGAACTGGCCTTTCGTGACGAGGTGCGGGCATGGCTGGCAGGGAGCCTTCCGCAGGACATCCGCGACAAGGTCGTCGGCTACCAGCACCTCACGCGCGACGACTACATCCGCTGGCACAAGATCCTGGCCGCCAAGGGCTGGTCGGTGCCGCACTGGCCGGTCGACTGGGGCGGCACCGGGTGGAACATCACGCAGCGCTACATCTACGACGAGGAATTCGGGCTGGCGGGCGCGCCCGGCCTGCCGGCGTTCGGCCCCAACATGTGCGCATCGGTGCTGCTGCGGTTCGGCACGCCCGAGCAGAAGAACCGGTTCCTGCCGCGCATCCGCAACGGCGACGACTTCTGGGTGCAGGGATACTCCGAACCGGGCGCAGGCTCGGATCTGGCGGCGGTCAAGACGCGCGCCGAGCGGCGCGGCGACCACTACCTGGTCAACGGCCAGAAGATCTGGACCACGCTGGGCCAGTACGGCGACTGGATCTTCTGCCTGGTGCGTACCGACCCCGGCGCCGAGAAGCGCCAGGAAGGCATCAGCTTCCTGCTGATCGACATGAAGACGCCCGGCATCACCGTGCGCCCGCTGATCCTGATGGACGGCGGACACGAGGTGAACGAGGTGTTCTTCGAGGACGTCAAGGTGCCGGTCGAGAACCTGGTGCACGAGGAGAACCGCGGCTGGACGGTGGCCAAGTACCTGCTCGGGCATGAGCGCATGGGCTCGGCGCGGGTGGGCGCGTCCCGGCGTGAACTCGGTGCGCTGCGCCAGCTGGCCTCGCGCCAGACGAAGGACGGCGCGCCGCTGATCGACGATCCGCGCTTTCGCGACCGGATGTCGCGGGTCGAGATCGAGCTGACCGCGCTCGAACTCACCGCGATGCGCTTCCTGGACAAGATGCGGCGCACCGGGCAGCCGCCCGGGGCCGACGTGTCGATGCTCAAGATCAAGGGCACCGAGATCCAGCAGGCGCTGACCGAGCTGATGATGCAGGCGGTCGGCCCCGACGCGCAGCCGTTCGCCGCGGTCGAGGGCAGTTCGGTCGACGCATTCGCCTCGCGCCTCGCCCCGCGCTACTTCAACTTCCGCAAGACCAGCATCTACGCGGGGTCCAACGAGATCCAGCGCAACATCATCGCCAAGATGACGCTCGGACTGTAAGCGCGAGGACCACGACATGAACTTCGAATACAGCGACGAACAGCAGCAGCTGGCCGATTCGGTTCGCAGGTACCTGGCCAACGAGTACGACTTCGACAAACGCAAGGCGATCATCGGCTCGGCCAGCGGCATCAGCGAGGCGGCGTGGTCGAGCTTCGCGGAGATGGGCCTGACGGCCATCGCAATCGCCGAGGCCGACGGCGGCTTCGGCGGCGGCGCGTCCGACCTGATGGCCACGATGGAGGCCTGCGGCGAGGCGCTGGTCGTCGAGCCGCTGCTGGACAACATCGGGCTGGCCGGGCGGCTGGTCACGCGGGGCGGGTCCGCGGCGCAGCGGGCGGCACTGCTGCCGGGCCTGATCGACGGCAGCCTGCGGCTGGCATTTGCGTACCTCGAGCCCGGTGCGCGCTATGCGCTGGCCCCGACGAAGACGGTGGCCCGCGCGCACGCCGGCGGCTGGCTGCTCGACGGCGAGAAGTCCGTGGTGGTGGGCGCCTCGGTCGCGGGCAAGCTGATCGTGTCGGCGCGAACCGGCGGACAGCCGGGGCACGGCGACGGCGTGAGCCTGCTGATGGTCGATCGCGATGCGCCGGGCGTTTCGCTCAACGTCTATCGAACCGTGGACGGGCTGCGCGCGGCCGACGTGCGGTTCACCGGCGTGAAGCTCGGTGGCGACGCCCT
Source organism: uncultured Burkholderiaceae bacterium (assembly GCA_964354355.1). Taxonomy (GTDB): domain Bacteria; phylum Pseudomonadota; class Gammaproteobacteria; order Burkholderiales; family Burkholderiaceae_E; genus CAYGZN01. Next base: position 5,963 of record CAYGZN010000150.1, read on the forward strand.
GCTCGGCGCCCCAGGCGGCGCGATGCCGCTGATCGAGGAAGCGGTGGACTTCGCGACCGCGCTGCTGTGCGCCGATGCGATCGGCACGATGAAGAACGCCAACGACGCCACGCTCGAGTACCTGAAGACGCGCAAGCAGTTCGGGGTGCCGATCGGCAGCTTCCAGGTGCTGCAGCACCGGATGGTGGACATGTACATCGTCTGCGAGCAGGCGCGCTCGATGGCGATCCTGGCCGCAAGCCGCGTCGACGCCGGCGGCGACCCGCTCGAGCGCCAGCGGGTCGTGTCGTCGGCCAAGGTGAAGATCGCCGATGCGGCGCGCCAGGTGAGCCAGGAATCCATCCAGCTGCACGGTGGCATGGGCATGTCCGAGGAGATGAAGGTGTCGCACAACTTCCGGCGCCTGACGATGATCGCGCAGCGCTTCGGCGATGCCGACCATCACCTGCAACGCTACGCGGCGCTGGGCTGATGGGCAGCGCATCGATCCCGATCGACACCGGAACGGACCAGCTGCTGTGCGAGATTCGCGACGGCGTGGCCGTGATCACGCTGAACCGGCCGCAGGCGCGCAACGCGCTGTCGGACCAGTTGACGCCGGCGCTGCGGCGGATGATCCGCGAGCGCGGCGACGACGCACGGGTCGGCGCCCTGCTCGTCACCGGCGCCGGCACCGCCTTCTGCGCGGGCGGCGACGTCAAGGGCATGGGCGACAACAGCAGCAGGAAGGCGCTGTCGGTCGACGAGCGCATCGCCGACCTGATCGAGCGCCAGCGCCTGCTGACGGGCGCGCTGGTCGCGGTGCGCAAGCCGACGATCGCCGCGCTGCCCGGCGCAGCGGCCGGCGCGGGGCTGGCGATCGCGCTGGCGTGCGACATCCGGATTGCCGCCCAGTCGGCCTTCGCCAGCGCCGGCTATTCGCGCATCGGCCTGTCGGGCGACTACGGCATCGCGTGGCTGTTGACACGCGCGGTCGGCTCGCCGATCGCGCGCGAGCTGCTGTTCACGTCCGATCGCATCGACGCGGCCCGCGCCGAGCGCATCGGCCTCTTCAACCGGGTCGTGGCCGACGAGCGCCTGCAGGCGGAGGCGTTCGAGCTGGCGCGCACGATGGCCGCCGGCCCGGCGGTGGCGCTGCGGCACATGAAGGACAACCTCGACGAGGCCCTACGCATCGACTTCGACACGGCGCTGCAGCACGAGGCGCGACGGATCGTCGATGCCTCGGCCACGGAGGACCACCGCGAGGCCGTACGGGCATTCGTCGAGAAGCGCAGGCCGGTGTTCGTCGGGCGTTGACGTGGACGTCGCGACGTGCTGACCTCCTTGCTGAAAGCCGCGTGCATCGCGGTCTACGCGCTGGCACTTGCCAGCCTCGCAGG
>CAYGZN010000151.1:0-1249 GCA_964354355.1 uncultured Burkholderiaceae bacterium
CCCGGAGTTCACCGGACGCGTGTGCCCGGCCCCGTGCGAGGCGGCGTGCACGCTGAACATCAACAACGACCCGGTGGGCATCAAGTCGATCGAGCACGCGATCATCGACAAGGGCTGGGAGATGGGCTGGGTCGTGCCCCGTGCGCCGGCGCGCCGGACCGGCCGCAAGGTCGCGGTCGTCGGCTCCGGGCCGGCAGGACTGGCCGCCGCGCAACAGCTCGCGCGCGCCGGGCACGACGTCACGGTGTTCGAGAAGAACGACCGCATCGGCGGGCTGCTGCGCTACGGGATTCCCGACTTCAAGATGGAGAAGTCGCACATCGACCGGCGTGTCGCGCAGATGCAGGCCGAGGGCGTCACGTTCCGCGCCGGGGTGTTCGTCGGAACGGGCGAGCTGCCGCACGGCGTGGGCCGGGCGGGCCGCGAGCAGCTCGACCCCGCGGCGATCCTCGAGGCGTTCGACGCGGTCGTGCTCGCCGGCGGCGCCGAAGTGCCGCGCGACCTGCCGGTGCCGGGGCGCGAGCTGCAGGGCGTGCACTTCGCGATGGACTTCCTGCCGCAGCAGAATCGCGTGGTGGCCGGCGACGGCGTGGCTCGGCAGATCACAGCGACCGGCAAGCACGTGGTCGTGATCGGCGGTGGCGACACCGGCAGCGACTGCGTGGGCACCAGCAACCGCCAGGGCGCGGCCAGCGTGACCCAGTACGAACTGATGCCGCAGCCGCCCGAGCACGAGAACAAGGCGCTGACGTGGCCGTACTGGCCGAGCAAGCTGCGCACGTCGTCGTCGCACGAGGAGGGCTGTGAGCGCGACTGGGCGATCACCACCAAGGCGTTCAAAGGGGACGACCAGGGTCGCGTGCGCGCGCTGGTGACCGCCCGCGTCGAGTGGAAGAAGGACGAGACCACCGGCCAGCTGAGGATGAGCGAGGTGCCCGGGTCCGAGCAGGAGGTTCCGGCCGACCTGGTGCTGTTCGCGATGGGCTTCGTCGCGCCGGTCGCCGGCGTGCTCGAGGCATTCGGCGTCGAGCGCGACCCGCGCGGCAACGCGCGCGCCGCCACCGAGGGCGAGCGCAGCTACCGGACCAGCGTCGGCAAGGTGTTCGCCGCCGGCGACATGCGCCGCGGCCAGTCGCTGGTCGTGTGGGCGATCCGCGAGGGGCGCCAGGCGGCGCGTGCGGTCGACGAGTTCCTGACGGGCTCGAGCGACCTGCCGCGGTGACCGTTCCGGCTGCGGTGACCGTCCCGG
>CAYGZN010000151.1:1349-7312 GCA_964354355.1 uncultured Burkholderiaceae bacterium
GACGGGCTCGAGCGACCTGCCGCGGTGACCGTTCCGGCTGCGGTGACCGTCCCGGGGGCGGGGGTCCTCGACCCGTCGCTGTTCTTCGGCATCGCGATCCCGCTGGCCCGCACGCTGGGGCTGCGGGCCGAGTCGATCGAGGGCGACGTGGTCCGGGCCCGCATGCCGTTTCGGGCCGAGTTCGCCAACGGCTCGGGCAACGTGTCGGGCGGCACGATGGCCGCGGCACTCGACCTGCTGCTGGCCGCGGCCGCCCGCGCCAGCGACCCCGGCGGCCTGCGCGGCATCACCGTCGACCTCACGACCCACTTCCTCGCGTCGACCGCCGGCGACATGCTGGGCGAGGCGCGCTGCCTGCGGCGCGGCGCACTCGCCTTCGCGCAGGGCGAGCTGCGCGACGCGCGCGGCAAGTTGCTGGCCACCGCCACCGGCACCTTCAAGCTGATGCACCGCGTCCCCGCGACCCTGCCATAATCGGCGGCGTCCCGCTGCATCCACCCGCCACCTCCAGGAATCGCCATGCACGACTCGCCGCCCCGTCCCGCGCCGCTGCTTCGCCGCGTCGCCGCCCCGCTGCTGACCGCGTCGGCGCTCGCGCTGGGCATCGCGCCGGCCGGCGCGGCCGACAAGGTCAGGATCGGCTTCGTCAGCACGCTGTCGGGACCGTCGGCCGCGCTCGGCGTCGACATCCGCGACGGCTTCATGCTGGCGGTCAAGCTCAACGGCGGCAAGCTCGGCGGGCTGCCAGCCGAGGTCATCGTCGGCGACGACCAGTTCAAGCCCGACGTCGGCAAGCAGCTGTTCGAGAAGAACATCAAGCGCGACAAGGTCGACTTCATGACCGGGGTGGTGTTCTCCAACATCCTGCTGGCGGGCGTGCCCGAGGCGTTCAACAGCAAGACGATCTACGTGAGCCCCAACGCGGCCCCGTCGCCGCTGGCGGGCAAGGACTGCAACCCGTACTTCTTCGCGGTGTCCTGGCCCAACGACGCGTATCACGAGGCCGCCGGCCAGCACGCGAGCAGCAAGGGCTTCAAGACCGCGTACCTGCTCGCGCCCAACTACCAGGCCGGCAAGGACTCGCTGTCGGGCTTCAAGCGCTACTACAAGGGGCGGGTCACCGCCGAGGTCTACACCCAGCTCGGCCAGCTCGACTACTCGGCCGAACTGGCCGCGATCCGGGCCGCCAAGCCCGAGGTGCTGTACGTGTTCCTGCCCGGTGGCATGGGCATCAACTTCATCAAGCAGTTCGTCGGCGCGGGGCTGGGCCGCGACGTCACGCTGCTGGTGCCGGGCTTCGGTTCCGACCAGGACATCATCCGGCCCGTCGGCGAGCCGATGCTGGGCATCTTCGACACCGCGCACTGGGCGCTCGACTTGGGCAATGCCGCCAACCGGAAGTTCGTCGCCGAGTTCGAGAAGGAGTACAAACGCCTGCCGTCGGTGTTCGCCTCCCAGGGCTACGACACGGCGCTGGCCATCGACGCGGCGGTGCGCGACGTCAAGGGCAAGGTCGAGGACACCGAGGCGGTCCGCCGCGCGCTGAAGGCCGCGCGCTTCCAGTCGGTGCGCGGCGACTTCCGGTTCAACACCAACCAGTACCCGATCCAGAACTACTACCTGCGCGTGGTCGGCAAGGACGCGCAGGGCCGCCTGGTCAACAAGTCGCTGGGCGAGCCGCTGCTGAAGAACCACGGCGACGCGTACGTCCAGGACTGCCCGATGAAGTGAGGGTGCGCGCGGTGTACTGCGGCGATCGCCACTGACGGCCGATGTCAGGCTTCTTCGAACGACTTGGTCTCGACTGGCCGATCATCCAGGCGCCGATGGCCGGGGTCCAGGGCAGTGCGCTCGCCGTCGCCGTCAGCAACGCCGGCGGCCTCGGCTCGCTGCCCTGCGCGATGCTCGGCATCGAGGCGATGCGCAGCGAGCTCGCGTCGATCACCGCGCAGACGCGCCGGCCGTTCAACGTCAACTTCTTCTGTCACACGCCGCCCGTGCCCGACGCACAGCGCGAGGCCGCCTGGCGAGCCGCGCTCGCGCCCTACTACCGCGAGCTCGGCGCGGATCCGTCGGCCATCGCCGCCGGCGCAGGCCGCGCACCGTTCGGTGCCGAGGCGGCCGACGCGCTGCAGGCGTTCCGGCCGGCGGTCGTCAGCTTTCACTTCGGCCTGCCGCCGCCCGAGCTGCTGGCGCGCGTCAAGGCGTGGGGCGCGCGGGTGCTGTCGTCGGCGACGACCGTCGACGAGGCGCGCTGGCTCGAGGCGCACGGGGCCGACGCCGTCATCGCGCAGGGGCTCGAGGCCGGCGGGCATCGCGGCATGTTCCTGACCGACGACCTGACGACGCAGCTGGGCACCTTCGCGCTGCTGCCGCAGGTCGTGCGGGCGGTGAAGGTGCCGGTCGTCGCCGCGGGCGGCATCAGCGACGCCGCGGGCGTGCGCGCGGCGATGGCGCTGGGCGCGGCGGGCGTGCAGGTGGGCACGGCCTATCTGCTGTGCCCCGAGGCCACGACCAGCGCGGTGCACCGCGTCGCGCTGGCCAGCCCGGCGGCCCGCCACACGGCGCTGACCAACCTGTTCACCGGCCGCCCGGCGCGCGGCGTGGTCAACCGCGTGATCCGCGAGCTCGGCCCGCTGAGCGGCACCGCGCCCGCGTTTCCGCTGGCGGGCGCCGCGCTCGCGCCGCTGCGCGCCGCGGCCGAGCAGCGCGGCAGCGGCGACTTCTCGCCCCTGTGGTCCGGCCAGAATGCCAGCGGCGCTCGCGCCGTGCCGGCCGCGCAGCTCACGCGCGAGCTGGCCCGCGGCATCGGGCCGGACGCGGGGCACTGAGCGCGGCCGCACTCGGAGCGCGGCCGGCGCGACGACCCGCGACGACCCGCGATGAGGCGTGACGAAGCGTGACGAGGCGTGACGAGGCGTGACGGGCATGACCCTGCAATGAGAGCGACCCTGCGATGTCGGGCATCCTGATCCTGGAGCAGCTGCTCAACGGCCTGCAGTTCGGGCTGATGCTGTTCCTGCTGGCGGCCGGGCTGACGCTGGTGTTCGGCATCATGGACATGATCAACCTGGCGCACGGCTCGCTGTACATGGTCGGCGCGTTCCTCGCGGCGTGGTTCGCACAACTCACCGGCTCGTTCGTAGCCGGCGTGCTGCTGGCGATTCCGGCCGCGGCCGTGTTCGGCATGGCGCTGGAGGCGACGCTGCTGCGCAGCCTGTACGCGCGCGACCATCTGGCGCAGGTGCTGGCCACCTTCGCGCTGATCCTGATCATCAACGAAGGCGTGCGCATGATCTGGGGCACCGACCTGTCGCTGTCGGCCCCGGCCGCGCTGTCCGGCCCGGTCGAGCTGCTGCCGGGCCTGCTGTACCCGTCGTACCGGCTGGTGATCATTGCGGTCGGCCTGCTGCTGGCGCTGGGGCTGTGGTTGCTGGTCACGCGCACCCGCATGGGGGCGCTGGTGCGCGCCGGCGCGTCCAACCGCGAGATGGCGCTGGCGATGGGCGTCGACATCAAGCGGCTGTTCACCGCGGTGTTCGGCATCGGCGCGGCGCTGTGTGCGGTGGCCGGCGCGATGCTGGGCCCGCTGCTGGCCGTGCAGGTCGGCATGGGCGAGAGCATCCTGATCCTGGCCTTCGTCGTGATCGTCATCGGCGGCATCGGCTCGATCCGCGGCGCGCTGGTCGGCGCGCTGCTGGTCGGATTCGTCGACACGCTGGGCCGCACGCTGCTGCCGCAGCTGTTCCGCGAGTTCCTGCCGCCGCAGTTCGCGAGCGCCGCGGGCCCGGCCGTGGCCTCGATTATCGTCTACCTGCTGATGGCGATCGTGCTGTTCGTCAAGCCGCAGGGACTGTTTCCGGGGCGGGGCTGACGATGGATGCACGACCGGACGCTCCAGCGGACCCGCCGGCCGGCGCGGCACGGCGGCCCGGCGCGCTGCGCCGCGCGGGGCTGGCCGGTGTGCTGGTCGCAGCGCTGGCCTATCCGTTCCTGATGCGCGCGGCGGGCGCGGACTTCTACATCAGCGTGGCCAGCCGCATCGGCATCTACGCGATCGCCGCCACCAGCCTGAACCTGGTGCTGGGCTACGGCGGGCTGGTGTCGTTCGGGCACGCGGCGTTCTTCGGCATCGGCGCCTACGTGGTCGCGGTGCTGATCACCGAGGGTGTGGCCAGCGCCTGGGTGGGTTTTCCGCTGGCGATGCTGGTCGCTGCGGCCTTCGCCGCCGTGATCGGCGCGGTGTCGCTGCGCACGCGCGGCGTGTACTTCATCATGATCACGCTCGCGTTCGCGCAGATGCTGTTCTACCTGGTCAACTCGGTGAAGGCCTACGGCGGCGACGAGGGACTCAACATCAAGGTCCGCTCGGACCTGGGTTTCGGCCTGGACCTGAAGGACGACCTGACCTTCTATTTCGTGGTGCTGGCCGCGCTGGCCGCGACGCTGCGGGTCGTGCACCGGGTGATCGGCTCGCGCTTCGGCCGGGTCGTGCTGGCCATGCGCGCCGACGACGTGCGCGCCGAGGCGATCGGGTTTCCGACCTACCGCTACAAGCTGGTGCTGTTCGTGATGGCGGCGGCGCTGGGCGGCCTGGCCGGGGCGCTGATGGTCAACCAGCAGAACTACGTGAACCCGAACGTGCTGCACTGGACCCAGTCCGGCACGCTGATGGTGATGGTGATTCTGGGCGGCGTCGGCACGCTGTGGGGCGGCGTGCTCGGAGCGGTCTGCCTGCTGCTGCTCGAGGAAGTGGTGGCCGCGTACACGGTGCACTGGCAGTTCTACGTGGGCTGGGTGCTGCTGGCGGTCGTGCTGTTCGCGCCGCGGGGGCTGGCGGGGATCGCCGCGTCGCTGACCCGGGCCCGGGCCCGGGGCCCGCGGTGAGCGCGTCGCAGCCCCTGCTCGTCGTGCGCGGCCTGCGCAAGCGCTTCGGCGGCGTCGTGGCGACCGACGACGTGGCCCTGGACGTGGCCACCGGCGAGATCCACGCGCTGATCGGCCCGAACGGTGCGGGCAAGACCAGCCTGATCGCGCAGCTCGCGGGCAGCGTCGCGCCGGACGCGGGCTCGATCGTGTTCGCGGGCCGGGACGTGACGCGGCTGTCGCAGCACGCCCGGGTCTCGCTCGGGCTGGCCCGCTCGTTCCAGATCACGCGGCTGTTCAAGGGGTTCACCGCGCTCGAGAACCTGGCGCTCGCCGTGCAGGCGCGCTCCGGCTCGAGCCTGTCGTTCTGGAGGCCGGCGGCACGCGAGTCGCGCCTGGTGGACGCGGCGCGCGAACTGCTGGCGGACCTGGGCCTGGAGGCACGTGCCGACGTGCCGGCCGAGCACCTCGCGCACGGCGAGCAGCGTGCGCTCGAGGTCGGCCTGGCGCTGGCGACCCGGCCGCGACTGCTGCTGCTCGACGAGCCGATGGCCGGCACGGGCCCCGAGGAGTCGCAGCGCATGGTTGCGCTGATCGAGCGCACGCGTGCCCGGGCGACGATCCTGCTGGTCGAGCACGACGTGGACGCGGTGTTCCGGCTGGCCGACCGGGTGACGGTGCTGGTCAACGGGCGCGTCATTGCCAGCGGCGACCCGCAGTCGGTGCGGCGCGACCCGGAGGTCGTGATGGCCTACCTCGGCGAGGAGGTCCGGGACGTCGAGCACCTGCGGCCCGGTCAGGCCGCGCCGGAGCCCGAAGCATGAGCGGCACGCAGCCGCTGCTGTCCGTGTCGGCGCTCGAGACCGCGTACGGCCCGAGCCGGGTGCTGTTCGGCATCGACCTCGAAGTGCGTGCCGGCGAGATGGTGGGCCTGCTCGGTCGCAACGGAATGGGCAAGACCACGCTGGTGCGCTCGATCCTGGGCCTGACGCCGGCGACGGCCGGGTCGGTCGAGTTCGCGGGGCGCACGGTGCACCGGATGGCGCCCGATCGCATCGCCCGCCTGGGCATGGCGGTCGTGCCCGAGGGGCGCCAGG
>CAYGZN010000152.1:0-7281 GCA_964354355.1 uncultured Burkholderiaceae bacterium
ACGTCGGCGCCACCCGATTGTCCGGGATTGCCAAGCTGATCGTGTCGGAAGCCGGCAACTTCCCTGATGTTGCCCGGTTCTTCCACGAAGAAGTGATCCATCCCACGGGCGAGCTGCTGGCGCTCGTGATCCGCCGCGGCATCGAGTGCGGCGACTTCCGGCCGCTCGACGTCGAGGCCGCCGCACACGTGTGGATGGCGCCACTGGTGATGAAGGCGATCTCGAGCCACTCGATCGATTCGTGCTGTCCGCTGCACGAGCAGATGCCGCCGCAGCGCTTCCTGGATACCCACGTCGAGCTGGTCCTCGCCGCCTTGCGGAATCCGCAGCGATGAACCGCAGGCGCTGGGTCTGGTTGCTGCTGCTCGCGCTGTCCGCCGGCGGGGTCGGCGTCGCCTGGCAGCAGCGCGCGAAAACGCTCGCGCAGGCGGACGCCGCGACCGCCGGAGCCGCCGCCGGAGCCGCCGCCGGCGCAACGCGGGCCGGTGTTCGGCCGGAGGCCGGCGCCGCCACGTCGCCCCAGGCGCTGGAGTTCATGGCCTCCGACGTGGCGGTCGTCGTCCCGCAACCGATCACGCGCACGATCCCCCTGACGGGAACGCTGCGCCCGGTCAACCAGACGCTGGTCAAGTCCAAGGTGGCGGGGGAACTGCGCGACGTGCTGGTGCGCGAAGGCATGGCGGTCAGGCGGGGGCAGCCGGTCGCGCGCATCGACACGACCGAGTACGAGTGGCGCGTGAAGGAACGCGAGGGTCAGCTCAAGAGCGCGGCCTCGCAGGTCGACCAGGCGCAGCGCACGCTCGAGAACACGCGCCAGCTGCACGACAAGGGCTTCGTGTCTCGCAGCGCACTGGACGGCGCGCAGTCGGGCTGGGAGGTCGCCGTGGGCAACCGCGACGCGGCGACCGCCCAGCTGACGCTGGCACGCAAGACGCTCGCCGACGCCGTGATGACCGCGCCGATGGACGGCACGGTGGCCGAGCGGTTCGCCCAGCCCGGCGAGAAGGTCGCGGTCGACGGGCGGATCCTGTCGATCATCGACCTCTCGCGCATGGAGATCGAGGCCCCCGTGCCGGCCTCCCAGATCGCGTCGGTCAGGGTCGGCCAGCCCGTCGAGCTGCGCATCGAGGGCGTCGCCGAAGCGCAGGTGGGCCGCATCGCGCGGGTCTCGCCCAGCACGCAGGCCGGCACGCGTTCGGTGCCGGTCTACATCGCGCTGGACAACCGCGACCCGGCGGTGCGCGCCGGCCTGTTCGCGCAGGGCAGCCTGGCCGTCGAAACACGCGAGAACGTGCTGACGGTTCCGGTCTCGGCGGTCCGCGACGCGGGTGCCCGCACCTTCGTCTACGCGATCGTCGACGGCAAGCTCGTCGAGCGCGACGTGCGCCTGGGACTTCGCGACGAGAGCGCGCGCTCCGCCGGCGGCGGCACCGGTGTGGTCGAGGTCGTCGCCGGCCTGGAAGCCGGCACGCAGATCGTGGTCGCGAACCTCGGTGCGCTGCGCGCCGGCGCTCCCGCGCGCGTGGTGGCGGCCGCCCCCGCCCGCCAGCCCTGAGACGGCCGCGCCGCGACCGCCCGCCCCATGTGGTTCACGCGGATCTCCATCGGCAACCCGGTGCTGGCCACCATGATGATGCTGGCCTTCGTCGTGCTGGGCCTGTTCTCGTACAACCGGCTCGCAATCGATCAGTTTCCCGACGTCAGCTTTCCGGTGGTCGTCGTCCAGACCGAGTATCCCGGCGCGTCGCCCGAGATCATCGAGAGCGACGTGACGCGCAAGATCGAAGAGCAGGTCAACACGGTCACCGGCATCAACAAGCTGTCGTCGCGCTCGTACGAGGGCCTGTCGGTGGTGATCATCGAGTTCGACCTGGTCACCGATCCGGTCAAGGCCGCGCAGGACGTCCGCGAGAAGGTGGCGCTGGTCAAGGCCGCCTTCAAGCGCGAGGTCAAGGAGCCGATCGTCTCGCGCTTCAACCCCGATGACCAGCCGGTGGTGTCGCTGGCCGTGCTGTCGGCCAGCCGGGACGCGCGAGAGCTGACCACGCTGGCCGACCAGGTCGTCAAGCGCCGCATCGAGAACGCCCGCGGCGTGGGCCGCGTCACGGTCGTGGGCGGCGTCAAGCGCGAGGTCCAGGTCTACCTCAAGCCCGCCGAGATGGAGGCGCTCAAGGTCGGCGTCGAGCAGGTGGTCAACGCGCTTCGCAACGAGAACCAGGAGCTGCCGGCCGGCTCGATCGTCACGCGCGACCGCGAGCAGTCGGTGCAGATCCGGGGGCGGCTCAAGGCGGTCGCCGACTTCGAGCGCATCGTCGTTGCGCGCCGGGGCGGCCAGCCGGTCTACCTGTCCCAGGTCGCGCGCGTGGTCGACGGCCAGGAGGAGAAGGAGTCGCTTGCGCTGGTCAACGGCCAGCGCGCGGTGTCGCTGGACATCGTCAAGGCGCAGGGCGAGAACACGATCCAGGTGGTGGACAACGTCAAGCGGCTGGCCGGCGAGCTCGCGAAGCAGCTGCCGCCCGACGTCCGGCTCGAGGTGGTGCGCGACCAGTCCACGCCGATCCGCAATTCGGTGGCGGGCGTCAAGCGCAACATCGTCGAGGGGGCCCTGCTGACGATCGTCATCGTGTTCCTGTTCCTGTCCTCGTGGCGCTCGACGGTCATCACCGGCCTGACGCTGCCGATCTCGCTGATCGGCACGTTCCTGGTGATGTACGTGATGGGCTTCACGATCAACCTGGTCACGCTGCTTGCGCTGTCGATCTGCGTGGGCCTGCTGATCGACGACGCGATCGTGGTGCGCGAGAACATCGTGCGCCACCAGGCAATGGGCAAGCACCACCGCGACGCCGCGCTCGAGGGCACGCGCGAGATCGGGCTGGCGGTGACGGCCACGACGTTCACGATCGTCGCGGTGTTCCTGCCGGTGGGGTTCATGGGCGGGATCATCGGCAAGTTCTTCAAGCAGTTCGGCGTGACGGTGGCCTTCGCCGTGCTGCTGTCCATGTTCATCAGCTTCACGCTCGACCCGATGCTGTCCTCGGTGTGGCACGACCCCGACGCCAAGGGCGCGCGCGGCAACGGGCCCGTCGCGCGGCTGCTGCGCGGCTTCGAGCGCGTCATGCGCAGGCTGGAGGACGGCTACGTCGCGACGCTGCGCTGGGGCCTGCGCCACCGCTGGCTGACGCTGGCGGGTGCCGCGCTCACGTTCGCCGCGGCGATCGGGCTGGGACGCTTCGTCGGGTCGGAGTTCGTGCCGCAGCCCGACAACAACGAGCTGTTCGTGCAGTTCTACACGCCGGTCGGCTCCTCGCTGGAGCTGACGCAGGACAAGACCCGACAGGTCGACGCCGCGCTGCGCGAGTTTCCGGAGGTCGTGTTCACCTACGCGACCGTCAACACGGGCGCGGCGCAGGGCAAGAACTACGCGTCGGTCTTCGTGCGGCTCAAGGATCGCAGGGATCGGGCGCGATCGGTCACGCAACTGGGCGAACCGGTGCGCACGCGGCTGCAGCAGATCGCCGGCATCACCATCACGAACCTGGGCGTGGCCAGCACCTTCGGCAACAAGCAGATCGATATCAGCGTGCAGGGGCCCGACCAGAAGCAGCTCGAATCGCTGGCCGCGCGCGCGGTGGCCGAGATCAGGCAGATTCGCGGCATCGTCGACCTGGACACCAGCTCCAAGCCCGCGCGCCCGACCGTTGCGGTCGAGGTCAACCGCGCGCTCGCATCGGACCTGGGCATCGGGGTCGCCCAGGTGGGCTCGGCACTGCGCCCGCTGCTGGCCGGCGAGACCGCCACCACGTGGAAGGGGCCCGACGACGAGAACTACGACGTGCGGATCCGGCTGCCCGTGGAGGGTCGGCAGGACGTCGGCGACCTGGCCCGGCTGTCGCTGGTGTCGAGCCAGATCGACGCCGACGGCGCGCCGCGGATGGTGCCGCTGCGCCAGATCGCGACGCTGGCGGCCGCCGAGGGGCCGACGCAGATCAACCGCAAGAACCTGACGCGCGAGATCACGATCTCGGCCAACGTGTACGCAGCGCCCGCCGGCACCGTCGGCCTGGACGTTCAGCGCGTGCTCGCCGCAATCGCCCTGCCCCCCGGATACGCGTTCGTGACGGGCGGCGCGACCAAGGACATGCAGGAGAGCTTCGGCTACGCGCTGCAGGCGCTGGGGCTGGCGGTGATCTTCATCTACATGATCCTGGCCTCGCAGTTCCGCAGCTTCGTGCAGCCGTTCGCGATCATGGCGTCGCTGCCGCTGTCGCTGATCGGCGTGATGCTGGCGCTGCTGGCGTGGCGCTCGACGCTGAACATGTTCTCGATCATCGGCTTCATCATGCTGATGGGGCTGGTCACGAAGAACGCCATCCTGCTGATCGACTTCGCCAACCAGGAGCGGCGCCGCGGCGTCGAACGCGCCCAGGCGCTGCTCGACGCGGCCGAGATCCGGCTGCGGCCGATCCTGATGACGACGCTGGCAATGGTCTTCGGCATGATGCCGCTGGCCGTGTCTACGAGCGAGGGCGCCGAGCAGCGCGCGCCGATGGCCCATGCCGTGATCGGCGGGGTCATCGCCTCGACACTGCTGACGCTGCTCGTGGTGCCGGTGCTGTACACCGTCCTGGACGACATCGTCGCGCGGCTCCGACGGGGGCGGGCAACCGCCGCCGCCGAGCCGGTAAAATCCTGAGCCTGGCCACCCGCGGAACCCTGCCCATGGACTTCGAACGCGCCCGCATGAACATGATCGAGCAGCAGATCCGGACCTGGAGCGTGCTCGACCAGGAGGTGCTGGACCTGCTCACCGTGGTCCGCAGGGAGGAGTTCGTGCCGCCGCAGCTGCGCGCGATGGCCTTCACGGACATGGAACTGCCGCTGACGGTCGAGGGCAAGGCGACCGGCGAGACGATGTTCGCTCCCAAGACCGAGGCGCGCATCCTGCAGGAGCTGGCCGTGCGCAAGCACGAATCGGTCCTCGAGATCGGGGCCGGCTCGGGCTACATGGCCGCGCTGCTCGCCCACCGCGCGCGACACGTCGACACGCTCGAGATCCTGCCCGGACTGGCGGGCGTCGCGACCGACAACCTTCGCCGCGCCGGCATCGCCAACGTCACGGTCCGCCAGGCCGACGCGTCGGACCCGGGCGGCAACCCCGGCACCTACGACGTCGTCGTGCTCTCGGGCGGCGTGTCGTTCGTGCCCGACTTCATCCTCAAGCGCGTCAACCCCGGTGGACGGCTGACGGCGATCGTCGGCGACGCGCCGGTCATGCGGGCGCAGATCCTGGCACGCGCCGGCGACACCGCGTGGAACACGACCACGCTGTTCGAAACGCTGGCCAAACCCCTGACCGGGTTTCCGGTGCGCCAGCGCTTTCGGTTCTGACGAACGGACGCAGCGACGATGCCGCGAACCTCCCCAGTGCCGGGACCTTGCCGCCGGATCCGCCCATGAAGCAGCTGCTCGCCGTGGATCTGTCGCAATGGCTGCGAGCGGCCGGGCGCCCCGCACCGGTCCTGCTCGACGTGCGTGAGCCGTGGGAATTCGCGATCTGCGCGCTGCCCGGCTCCACGGCGATGCCGATGCGCGAGATCCCGGCGAGGCTCGGCGAACTCGATCCAACGCGCCCGATCGTCTGCGTGTGCCACCACGGCCACCGCAGCCTGCAGGTCGCGCACTTCCTCGAGCAGCGCGGGTTCGCGGACGTCTCCAACCTGTTCGGAGGCGTGGCCGCCTGGTCGCGCGACGTCGACCCCTCGTTCCCGACCTACTGAAACCCGACTGAACCACCCGGAGATTCCGATGAAGCCCAGCGTGACGGCCCTCGCCCTGGCGAGCGCATTTGCAGCGGCGACGCCCCTGCCGGCCGCGGCGCTCGACCTGCTGCAGGCCTGGCAGGAGGCGGCCGCGATCGACCCGCTCGTGGCCGCCTCGCAGTCGCAGGCCGCCGCCACGAGCGAGCGGATACCCCAGGTCAAGGCCACGCTGGGGCCGACGCTGAACGCCTCGGGCAGCGCCAACGCTCAGGTGCTGGACACGACGGCGACCCGCGCGGTCGACTACACCTCCGGGAACATCGCGCTCCTCGGCACGATGCCGCTGTACCGGCCGGCCAACGTCGAAGCCCTGCGCCAGAGCGAGCTGGCCGCCCAGATCGGCGAGGTCCAGGTCCAGCAGGCCCGCCAGGACCTGATCCTGCGCGTGGCACAGGCCTACTTCGACGTGCTGATCGCCGAGGACAGCCTGGCCGCGATCCGCGTGTCGAAGCAGCTGATCGGCGAGCAGTTCGCGTCGGCCAAGCGCAACTTCGAGGTCGGCACGGCGACGATCACGGACCAGCAGGAGGCGCAGTCGCGCCTGGACCTGACACGCGCGCAGGAGGTGGCGGCCGAGAACGATCTGGACGTTCGCCGCGCGCTGCTGGCGCAGCTCATCGGCCGGCCGCTCGACCCGCTGAACACCCTGCGCCGCGGTGTCGAGGTGCGGCCGCCGGAGGCGAGCCGCGAGGGCGAATGGGCGAACATCGCGCGCCAGCAGAACAACCTGGTGCGCCAGGCTGAACTGACCACCGAAATCGCCAAGCGCGAGATCGAACGGGCACGCTACGGCGGCTTTCCGACGCTCGACCTGGTCGGGCAGGTGGCCGGCGGACGCAACACGACCTCGAACGTCGGCATCCGCTCGGCCAGCGGGCTGGCCGGCCTGCAGTTCAACTGGCCGGTGTACACCGGCGGCGCGGTGCCCGCACGCGTACGCGAAGCAATCGCGCTGCAGGACAAGTCGCAGTTCGAGACGGAACAGGCGCGACGCAACGCCGAGCAGGCGGCGCGGCAGACCTTTCTGGGCGTCAAGAGCGGCATCGAGCAGGTGCGTGCACTCGAGGCCGCCGAACGCTCGACGCAGCTGTCGCTCGAGTCGAACCAGCTCGGCTACCAGGTCGGCGTTCGCATCAGCATCGACGTGCTCAACGCGGTGCAGCTGCTGTCGGTCACCCAGCGCGACCTCTCCCGGGCCCGCTACGACGTGCTGCTCAACGGCCTGCGCCTGAAGAGCACGGCGGGCGACCTGACCGAGACCGACGTGCGCACGATCAACAGCCTGCTCGAGCCGCCCCGGCCGCCCGAGCCCGTACCGTCGCTGACGACGCCCGGCGCCACCGGACGGACGGGCGCGGGCACCACCCCGACACCGTCGATCGCACCGGGCGGATCGACGCCTGGCGCCGCGCCCGGGGCCGGCGGCGCCGGCGCGCCCGGCCCGTCCGGGCAGCGTCCC
>CAYGZN010000153.1:0-7265 GCA_964354355.1 uncultured Burkholderiaceae bacterium
TGCGACAGCCCCGCGCCGGCGATCGCCGCGGCGCCGGGCAGCGGCTCGACGGCGATCGGCAGCCCCAGCCGCACGGCCTCGCGCGCCAGCACGCCCGGGTCGCCGAACACGACCGGCGGGACCGTGTCGGCGCCCGGTGCGCGGCAGTCGTGTTCGAGCTCGACGCAGGCCTTCAGCGTGATCTCGGGGCCGATGCCGCAGGCATCGCCCATCGTGATCGCCACCGGCGCGCCGGCGCGGGGCGGGGTGCCGGGGGTGTCGCGCGTGTCGCGTGTGCCGCTGGGTGCAGGGGCCGTCATGCGCCCATTCTAGAGCCTCGCGGGCGGGCGTTCAGGCGCGCGGCGTCAGGTCCAGCGACCAGTACTGCCCGACCAGCGCGTGGCCGAAGCTGTGATGCGGCTCGGAGCGGGTCAGCACGAACCCTTCCTGCTGGTAGATGTGGCGCGCGGCGTCCAGCACGTCGTTGGTCCACAGCACCATGCGCCGATAGCCGGCCTCGCGCGCGAAGCGGATCGCTTCGCGCACCAGCGTTCGTCCCAGGCCGAGCCCGCGGGCGGACGGCTCGACCAGCAGCAGGCGAAGCTGGGCGACCTGCTTCGAGTGGCGCACGACGAACACCGAGCCCAGCGGCTCGCCGTCGCGCTCGGCGATCCAGCAGCGCTCGCCGGACGCATCGAAGCGCTCGATGAAGCGCGCCACGATGCCCGCGACCATCGCTTCGAAGCGCGGGTCCCAGCCGTACTCGCGGGCGTAGAGCACGCCGTGGCGCTGCACGACCCAGCCCATGTCGCCGGGGCGATGTCCGCGCAGCACGACCGCTGCGGCGGCGGGCCGAGCCGGCGACGCGGCTTCGGGTTCGAGGTGGCCGAGCAGCCGGTGCAGCGTGGCCATGGCCTGCACGACGCTCTGGCGCTCGTGCGGCGACAGCGGGGCGAGCCAGCGGCGGGCCTGGTCGCGGGCGGCCGCCTGCAGCGGCGCGAGCGCCCGGCGCCCCTGCGCCGTCAGCGCCAGCGCGTGGCGGCGCCGGTCGTCGCCTGCGCGGCGCACGGCGATCAGCCCGTTGCGCCGGAATCCCTTCAGGATCCGGCTCAGGTAGCCCGAATCGATCCCCAGCGTGTTGCCCAGCTGCGACGCGACCGCATCGGCGCGCTGCGCCAGCTCGTACAGCACGCGAACCTGCGTCAGCGAGAAGCCGCTGTCGAGCAGGTCCTCGTCGAGCGCCCCGACCGCGCGGGTGTGAAAACGGTTGAAGCGGCGCACCGCGTCGATGTCGGCGGGGGCAACGGTGGTGCGTGCGCGGGCTGGCATGGCGGGACCCCTCGCCCGCAGACCGGGCTCGAGGCTGCCAGAATCATCCAGATGGCTGACGGCGTCAACTGTCACCGCCGCAGTCTTCGCTCGGCGCCGTCGCAGTCTTCGCGCGGCGCTGCAGCGGTCTTCGCCCGGCGCCGCCGCGGTCTTCGCTCAGCGTCGCAGCGGGCCGCCCTGGTCCGCGCTCGGGCCGCTTTGCACGGCCACCAGCGCCGAGCACGAAGCCAGGAACGCGTCGTGGTGCTCGAGCGCCGGGCGGGGCCGCTCGAAGACCGAGGCCGCGGCCAGCCGCAGCAGACGCTCGTCGTCCTCGTCCTTGGCGAACCAACGCATCGCTGCGGGGTAGGCGCGGATGGCGACCAGGTCGGACTCGAGCCGCCCGAGGAAGTCGAACGCGGTCATGCCGTTGTCGCGCGAGCGTGCCGCGTTGCGAATGAAGTCGGCGCCTTCGCCGCATTCGGCGGCGGTGACCGTCAGGGCCGGAGCCGCTGCGGGCAGCGCGCCGAGCACGCAGAGCGCGCCTGTGGCCAGCATCGCGCGAAGCTTTCTGTGGGTGTCCATGCCGTCTCCTCGCGCCGCACCGTCGACGCCGTGGTCCCACGCTACTGCGGTTGGCGCGTGCCGGGAAGCCCGAAATGACCGGTGGCGGCACCGCTTTCCTGCCGCGCGCAACGGATTCCGGAATTGCTGCAGCGCGCTGGCCGCGGCGCTGCGCCGCAGCAGCGGCCGCGCCGGCGCAGGGTGCGATCGTGTACCGTGGGCGCCCCATGACCGAGACGCTCGCCACCGGATTTGCGGCCTGGCACTGGGCCGCGATGCTGTCGATCGCGGCCGCCGCGGGTTTGATGCACGGCTTCGTCGGCCTGGGCTTTCCGATGCTGGCAACGCCGCTGTTCGGTGCGCTGTTCGGATTCAAGCTCGGCGTGGCGCTGCTGGTGATGCCGACCTGGGTGGTGACGCTGGCCAACGTGTGGGCGTTTCGCGGACACGCGCGGCTGCGCGACGCGCTGCGCCTGTACTGGCCGCTGGCCGCGACGATGCCGTTCGGCCTGGCCGCGGGCGTGTGGGCGTTGCACGCGCTGGACGCCGCGTGGCTGATGCTGCTGATGGCCGCGGTGATGGTCGTGTACCTGGCGATGGACTGGCTCGGCCACACCGACATCGGGGCGGCGCGCCGGCACCCCACCTGGCTCGCGGTGCCATTCGGGCTGGCGGCGGGCTTCTGCGAGGGCGCGGTCAACGTCGCGGGCCCGGTGCTGCTGATCTACTTCCTGCTGCTGGACCTGCCGGTCGCGGCGCTGATCGCGGTGATGAACTGGCTGTTCCTGCTCGGCAAGACCGTGCAGACTGGACTGATGGCGCAGCGCGGCGCGTTCGGCGTGCTGGCGTTGCAGGCGCTGGTGCCGCTGGCCGCGACCGGCGTCGTCGCCTATTTCGTGGGGCTGCGGCTGCGCCAGCGGTTCGACCCGAGCCGCTACCGGGGCTGGCTCAAGGCCACGCTGGCGGTGATGGCCGCCGGGCTGGTCGCGCGCGTGGCGCTCGGCGGGGCGGGGTGAGCGGCGCGGCTCATTCGTCCTTGTACAGGCGCGCGTGGATCCGGCGTGTGGTTCGCCAGACCACCCACAGCACGAGCGGGATCAGCACGCCGGCCACCAGCTCCGGGTTCAGCGGCAGGCCCGCCGACTTGGCCGCCTTCGCGCCGTACAGCAGCAGGCTGACGACGTAGTACGAGATGGCCGCGATCGACAGGCCTTCGACCGTGCTCTGCAGGCGCAGCTGCAGCTGCTGGCCGCGGGTGAGCCGGGCCAGCAGCTGCTGGCTCTGCGTGGCGGTGGCGATGTCCACGCGCGTGCGCAGCAGTGCGCTGGTGCGCTCGATGCGCTGCGACAGCGACGCCAGCCGCTGTGCGGTCGCTGCCACCGTTGCGATCGCCGGCGACAGCCGGTGCTGCATGAACTCGCCGATCGTCTGCGTGCCCGCGATCGGCTGCTCGCGAAGTTCGGTGATGCGCTGGCGCACGATGGCGTCGTAGGCCTGTGTCGCCGAGAAGCGGTACATGTGCTGTGCCGTCGCCCGCTCGATGCGAACGGCCAGCCCGATCAGGCTGTCGAGCAGCTCCTGTTCCGAACCCCGACCGCCCTCGAGGCGTGCGGTGCTGTCGGCCAGCGCGGCCTCGGCGGCCGACAGCATCGGCGTGAGCGCCTTGGCCACCGGCAGCCCGCGCAGCGCCATCAGCCGATAGGTCTCCAGCTCGAGCAGTCGCTGCGAGATGCGCCCTGCGCGCGTGTCGCTGGTGTTCGCGGGCGCGATCACCAGCATCCGCTCGAAGCCCGAGTCGCGCAGGCGGAAGTCGGTCATCGCGCACGAGTGGCCGCGGCCCAGCAGCGAGGCGACCGTCGTGTGTTCGCCGAACCAGGACTGCCCGTGCGCGACGGTCGCGTGCGGATCGTCCAGGTCGCCGTGGACCATCACCAGTTCGATGGCCGCCACCGTGCGCCCCGGAACGTCGCGCAGCCATTCGGCGGCGACGGCCAGCGCCGGCAGCGGCTGCGGGCCGCTGGGCGCCGCCTCGGGCAGCGCCTGGACGATCGTGTAGCGGGTGAACTCGCTGTGCCGCTCCCACTTCAGCGTGTGCCCGGCCAGCCGCAGGCGCAGGAAGTTGCCCTGCAGATCGGCGGGCACGAGGTGCTCGTGGCGCGGCAGCCGCATCAGGTGCCGGCACTCGTCCTCGCGCGATACGCCGTCGTTGAGCACCGCCACGTAGGTGACCAGGGCCGGCAGGCGGATCCGCGGCGACGGCCGCGCGTGCACCTCGTCGTGCAGCACCCCGCGCAGCGGGTCGTCGGCCGGCAGCGCGGCGCGCGGCGGGGCCGGGGGTGCAGGTGCGGGTGCGGGCGAGGGTGCAGGCGAGGGTGCAGGCGAGGGTGCGGGCGAGGGTGCGGGCGAGGGTGCGGGCGAGGGCGAGGGCGTCGGGTCGGTCGTCATCGCGCCATTGTGCCCCGGCGCCGCGACCGCTGCGGCGCCCGCGACGGGCTCGGGCGCGCCACCGCTGTGGCGCTCGCCACGGCCGCGGGTGCGCCACCGTTGCGACGGCCGGAACCGACGGGCAGGATTCAGCCGGCGAGCAGCTTCGGCAGCCACAGCGCGATCGCGGGGAACGCCGCGAGCAGCACCAGCCGCACGATGTCGATGGCGATGAACGGCATCACGCCGCGGTAGATGCGACCGAGCGGGATGTCCGTGGCGATCGAGTTGATCACGAACACGTTGATGCCCACCGGCGGGCAGATCATCCCGAAGGTGACCGCCATCACGATGATGACGCCGAACCACACCGGGTCGAAGCCCAGCTGCATCATCGCCGGGAACACGATCGGCACCGTCAGCAGGATCATCGCCAGCTCGTCCATGACCGCGCCCAGCACGAAGTAGCCCACCATCACCAGCGCCAGCACGCCATAGGGGCCGACCGGCAGGTGCACCAGCGTGTCGACGGCCTTCTGCGTGAACTGCGTGATCGTCAGGAAGTAGCCGAACAGGTAGGCGCCCAGCACGACCAGCATGATCGCCGAGGACACGCGCAGCGCGTCGAGCAGCGCGCTGCGCACCTGCGGCCAGCGCAGCCGGCCGCGCGCGATGCCGATCGCCAGCGCGCCGACCGCGCCGATCGCGGCGGCCTCGGTCACGGTGAACCAGCCGGCGAACATGCCGCCCAGCACGAACAGGAACAGCAGCACCACCGCCCACAGGCCGCGCAGCGACGCAAAGCGCTCGGCCCAGCCGTGCGGCTCGCCCAGCGGCAGGCTGTCGGGGTGGCGCCAGCCCTTGGCGACGACGACCGCGATGTAGAAGGCGACCGCCAGCAGCCCCGGCACGACGCCCGCCAGGAACAGCGCGGTGATGTCGGTCTCGGTCATGATTCCGTACAGCACGAAGATCACCGACGGCGGGATCATGATGCCGATCGTGCCGCCCGCGGCGATCAGCCCGGCCGAGAAGCCGGGGTCGTAGCCGGCTCGGCGCATCTCGGGCAGCGCCACCTGCGTCATCGTCGCGGCGGTGGCCACCGACGAGCCGCAGATCGCCGCGAAGCCGCCGCAGGCGGCGATCGCAGCCAGCGCCAGTCCGCCCCGGCGGTGGCCGAGCCAGGCGCGTGCCGCGGCGAACAGCTCGCCGCTCATGCCGGCGGCGAAGGCGAATGCGCCCATCAGCACGAACATCGGGATCACCGACAGGTTGTAGTCGGAGAACACCGACAGCGGCACGTTGGCCAGCAGGTTCAGCGCCGGCATGATCCCCGCCAGCACGGCGAAGCCGCCGACGCCGACGATGCCCATCGCCAGGCCGATCGGCACGCGCAGCGCCATCAGCGCGAACATCGCGGCGAAGCCGCCCAGCGCGACGAGGTCGCGGTCCATCAGCCGCCGCGGTGCGCGGGAGTGCGCGTCGTCACGGGCGCCGCGCCAGCGTCACCAGCCGGGCGGCGCACAGCACCGCGGCGGCGGTCGTGCCCAGCGCCGCCACGGCGAAGAACCAGGCCAGCGGCAGGCGCAGGTCGCTGGTGGCCTGGCTGCCCATCGTCGCGACCTTGGTCCACACCATCCACGCCAGCGGCGCCAGCATCGACAGGCTGATGGCCGTGGCCGCGACGTCCAGCCGGCGGCGGCCGTCCGGCCCCAGGTGCTCCCAGACGACGTCGACGCAGATGTGCGCGCCGCGCCAGGTGGTCACCGCGATGCCCCAGAACAGCGCGATGCACAGCAGCATCCGCGAGCCGTCGAACCAGTCGGGGATCTGGAATGCCAGCGTGTCGCGCAGCGCCACGTTGAGTGCGGTCAGCAGCGCGACAGCCAGCAGCAGCAGCGCCGCGATGCTCTCGATCGATTCGAGCGCGCGCCTCACCGGGGCAGCCTCTCGCCGAGCCTGGCTGTCGCCGAACCTAGTACAGCGCGTTGCGCTTCTTCAGCTCGCTTCGCAGCGCCTCGAGCGCGGCCTTGCCGTCGTAGCCAGCCTTGTTCGCAGCGTCCACCCACTGGCCGTACAGCGGCTCGGTCGCGGCGCGCCACGCCGCCGTCTGGGCCGCGTCGAGCTTGACGATCGTGTGGCCGCCCATCTTCTCGAGCTTGCCCTCGCCGGCGTCCTCGTCGTCGCCCCAGGCCGCGCCGATGCGCCCGGCCCACTCGTTGGTGCAGTGGTCGTCGACGGCCTTCTTCTGCGCGGCGGACAGCTTGCCGTACCAGGCCGGGTTGATCACCCAGACGAAGTTCGCCTGGTACAGCCGGATGTCGGTGTGGAACTTGGCGACCTTGTCGATGCCGAACGAGATGACCGACTGCCACGGGAACGTGATCGCGTCGGCCACGCCCTTCTCCAGCGCGTCGCGCGCCTCGGGCGCCGACACCTGCACGCTGGTGCCGCCCAGCAGCGAAACCATCTGCGCGACGGTGCCGTTGGCCGGCCGGACCTTCATGCCCTTGAGCTGGGCCGGCTCGGTGATCGGCTTCTTGGAGTGCAGCGCGCCGATGTGCAGGTGGGCGAAGCAGAACTTGACGTCCTTCATCTCCTTGCCCACGTAGGGCCGGTACCACGCGTCGAGCGCCGCGGAGCCGCCGCCGGGCGCGCTCATCAGCATCGGCAGCTCGCCGGCTGCGAACATCGGGAAGCGCCCCGCCTGGTAGCCCGGATTCACCCAGGTCATGTCGGCGATGCCGTCGCGGGCCATGTCGTAGTGGTCGGCCGCCTTGCCGAGCTGCTGGGCCGGATAGACCGTGACCTTGATCGTTCCGTTGCTGGCGGCCTCGAGGGACTTCGCCCACACGTCGTAGCCCAGCTTGGCCAGCGGGTGCGCGGCTGGCACCCAGTGGGCGAACCTCATCTCGACCGGCTTGTCCTGCGCGGCGACCTGCAGCGAAACGGCGAGTGCGGCGGCGCCGGCCAGCCAGCGGGCACGCGCG
>CAYGZN010000154.1:0-7188 GCA_964354355.1 uncultured Burkholderiaceae bacterium
CATGAGCCGGGCCGAGACCGCGGCCACCGCGGGCCTGATGCGGCAGCTGCGCGAGCGCGCAGGTGTGGCGATTGTCGTCGTCGAGCACGACATGCAGTTCGTCGAGGCGCTGGGCGCTCGCGTCGTCGTGATGATCGCCGGGCGCGTGGTCGGCGACGGGCGGTACGAGGACGTGCGCCGGCTGCCGGCGGTGCGCGAGGCGTATCTGGGCGCACATGCCTGAGAAGGCACACACGCCTGACGAGGCACCCGGGCCCGAGAAGGCACCCGCGCGTGACGCCGCTGGCCTCGCGCCGCTGCTGCACGCGCAGGCAGTCGTGGCGGGCTATGGCCAGGGCGTGGTGCTGCACGGTGCGTCGCTGGCGATCGGCGCGGGCGAACGGGTGGGCCTGCTCGGGCGCAACGGCGCAGGCAAGACGACGCTGCTGCGCACGCTGATGGGCCTGGTGGCGATCCGTGACGGCGACGTCGAGTTCGACGGCGCGTCGCTGCGGGGGCGCCCGACGTTCGCCATCGCCCAGCGCGGCATTGCCTACGTGCCGCAGGGCCGCGAACTGTTCCCGGCGTTCACGGTGGAGCAGAACCTGCGCCTGGGCGGACTGGCCTTCGGCGCATCCGACCTGTCGCCGGCATGGGCCGCGTTTCCATGGCTGCGCGAGCGGCGCCACGAGCGCGCCGGCAGCCTCTCGGGTGGCCAGCAGCAGCAGCTGGCGATCGGCCGCGCGATCGTGTCGCGGCCGCGGCTGATGCTGCTCGACGAGCCGCTCGAAGGCGTGCAGCCCTCGGTGGTGTCCGAGATCGCGGCGTCGCTCGACGCCCTGTGCTCGGCCAGCGGCATGGCGCTGCTGCTGGTCGAGCAGAACGTCGACGTGATGCTGTCGCTGTGCACGCGCGTGGCCTTCATCGAGCGCGGCGCGGTCGTGCACGGCTGCGACGCGGCAGCGGTGCGCGCCACGCCGTCGCTGCTCGAGCGCTACCTGGGGGTCTGACGTGAGCGCCGCCCTGACCATCGCGCTGGATGCCAGCAACTACGTGCTGATCCTGATGCTGGTCGCGCTCGGGCTGGCGATCATCTTCGGGCTGATGAACGTCATCAACATGGCCCACGGCGAGTTCATGATGATCGGCGGCTACGTGGTGCTGGTGTGCCACCAGGCTGGCCTGGGTGTCGGATGGGGCATGGTCCTGGCGCCGCTCGCGGTCGCGGCACTCGGACTGCTGGTCGAGGAGCTGGTGGTGCGACGGGTCTACACGCGGCTGCTCGACACGATCCTGGCCACCTGGGGTCTGTCGCTGGTGCTGAAGCAGTCGATCAGCCTGGGGTTCGGCCCCGGCTCGCATTCGGTGCCGAACCCGCTGCCGATGGCGGTCTCGGTGCTCGGGCAACCGTATCCCGCGTACCGGCTGTTCATCATGGCCGTCACCGTGCTGGTGCTGGTCTTCACGTTCTGGCTGTTCTTCCGGACCGACCTGGGGCTGACCGCCCGCTGCGTGATCGCCAACCGCCCGATGGCCGCCTGCCTGGGCATCGACACGCGCCGGCTCGACCGGTTCACGTTCGCGTTCGGGTCGGGGCTGGCCGGACTCGCCGGGGCGGTGATGACGCCGCTGGTCTCGCTCGATCCGCAGATGGGGCTCGGGTTCCTGGTGCCGGCCTTCCTGTCGATCCTGGTGGGCGGCCTGGGTAGCGTGGCCGCGCCGCTGGCGGGCGCGACCGCGGTCGGTGTGACCGATACCCTGGTGGCGACGTACTTCTCGCCGGTCTGGGCGCAGGGCGTGGTGTTCACGCTGGCGATCGTGCTGCTCCGCCTGTTCCCGGACGGCATCGCGACCCGCCGGCGGCGCGTCGTCTGAGCGCCCGTCGCCCTCGCATCCGCCCTGCCGATTGATCCGCCCTGCCGATGAACCCACCCCGCCGATGAACCCGCCCCGCCGATGAACCGAGCCCGTGCGCGTTCGCTCGATCCGGAGTTGCGCGTGGCCGTGCTGGCACTGGCATTGCTCGTGCTGTTCCCGCTGGTTGCGCCGGCCTGGCAGGTCTCGGAGTTCACCCGGTACTTCTGCTACATGCTGCTGGCTGCGAGCCTGGGCTGGGTGTGGGGGCACTGCGGGCTGCTGTGCCTGGGCCAGGGCGTGTTCTTCGGCGTCGGCGCGTACGGTATGAGCGTGGTCACGCTGGGCAAGCTGCCGTTCGCGCCTGCGCTGGTGTCGTCGTGGGCCGGCGTGGCGCTCGGCGTCGGGCTGGCGATGCTGCTGGCCTGGCTGCTGGGGCGGCTGTTCTTCTCGGCACGCGGCATCGGCGGCGCATTCTTCGGCATCGTCACGCTGGCGGTCGCCGTCATCGCCGAGCGCATCGCGATCAACTGGGACTGGCTCGGGGGGCTGAACGGCCTGATGAACGTCCCGGCGCTGCGCCCGGGCCTCAACGGCGGCGAGGAGATCCTCGACGAGACGGCCAGCTACTTCATCGCGCTGGCCGTCCTGGCCGCGTGCCTGGCTGCGCTGATCGCGCTGGCGCGCGCCGACTGGGGCCGGGTGCTGATGGCGATCCGCAACCACGAGCCGCGCGCGCAGGCGCTGGGCATCGACGTCGCGCGCGAGAAGACCCGCGCGTTCACGCTGGGCGCGGCGGTGGCCGCGCTGGCGGGCGCGCTGTTCGTCACCCAGTTCAACTTCGCGTCGCCCCC
The DNA here is from genome assembly GCA_964354355.1 of uncultured Burkholderiaceae bacterium. Taxonomy (GTDB): domain Bacteria; phylum Pseudomonadota; class Gammaproteobacteria; order Burkholderiales; family Burkholderiaceae_E; genus CAYGZN01. Next base: position 2,688 of record CAYGZN010000154.1, read on the forward strand.
GCTGATCGGCTTCGGCATCTCGGCCGAGGCGCTGATCTGGGTCGCGCTGGGCGGGCGCGGCTCGGTGGTGTCGGCCGCGCTCGGCGCGCTGCTGGTGCGGCTGGCAGAATCGTGGCTGTCCCAGCAGCTGGGCGACTACTGGCTGCTGGCACTCGGGCTGATCTTCCTCGTGTCGGTCATCGCGGCGCCGCGCGGGGTGTTCGGATTCGCGCGGCCGCGCTGAGACTCCCCCCATGGACCACCAGACCGTCTACGAGGCCTTCGAGCACACGGCGCGCACCCACCCGGACCTGCCGTTCCTGTGCGTGCCGGCGCGCAGCGACCGCGCGTGGCTGCCGGACGGAGCCACGTTCAGCTACGGGCAGGTGCTGCGCGACGTGCAGGCCCTGCGCGGTCACTACGCGCGCGCGGGCTACCACGCGGGGCTGCGCGTGGCGACGCTGCTGGAAAGCCGCCCCGAGTTCTTCGTGCATTACCTGGCGCTGAACGCGCTGGGCGTGTCGCTGGTGCCGGTCAATCCGGACTACCGGCACGACGAGCTGCTGTACCAGATGACGCACAGCGACGCATGCCTCGTCGTGTGCCTGCCCGATCGCATCGATGCGCTGCGCCGCGTGGCGCAGGCAAGGCGCGAGGCGGGTGGCGCCGCGCTGCCGGTCGTCGACGGGCTGGATCGAAGCTCGATCGCCAACGGCGGGCTGCCCGCCGCCCCGACGACGACAGCGCGCGGCACCGACGCCGCGCCCGGGCTCGAGACCGAGGCCTCGCTGCTGTACACCTCGGGCACGACCGGGCGGCCCAAGGGGTGCATGCTCAGCAACTTCTACCACCTGAACGCAGGCGACGCGTACCGTTCGCACGGCGACCTGCTGGCGATCGGCCACGGCTGCGAGCGCATCTACAACCCGCTGCCGCTGTACCACATGAACGCGTTCGCCGTGACCGCCACCGGCGCGATCCTGTCGGCCAACTGCCTGGTGCTGGTCGAGCGGTTCTCGCCGGCCCGCTGGTGGACCGAGGTCGTAGCCACCGGCGCGACCGTGATTCACTACCTCGGCATCGTCGCGCCGACGCTGCTGAACCAGCCGCCCTGCCCCGAGGAACGCCAGCACCGCGTGAAGTTCGGGCTGGGCGCAGGCATCGAGCCGTCACTGCACCGCGAATTCGAGCAGCGTTTCGGCTTCCCGATGGTCGAGGTCTGGGGCATGACCGAGACCGGGCGCATCTTCGCGGACAAGACCGAGCCGCGCGCGATCGACACGCGCGCGTTCGGCCGCCCGTACCCCGGGCTCGAAGCGCGCGTCGTCGACGGCGAGGACCGCGACGTGCCGCGCGGCCAGCCCGGCGAACTGCTCGTGCGCCACACCGCCGCGCGCCCGCGCCACGGCTTCTTCTCCGGTTACCTGAAGAACCCCGAAGCGACCGAGGAGGCGTGGCGCGGCGGCTGGTTCCACACCGGCGACGTCGTGACACAGGACGCCACCGGCCTGCTGGTTTTCGTCGACCGCAGGAAACACATCATCCGCCGCAGCGGCGAGAACATCGCCGCCGCGGAGGTCGAGGCCGTGCTGCAGGCGCACGACGCCGTCGCCCAGGTGGCCGTCGTGCCCGCGCCCGACGAGGTGCGCGACGAGGAGGTGTTCGCCTGCGTGGTGCCGATGCCGGGCCACGCGCCGGGCGAAGCGCTGGCGCGCCGGCTGTTCGACTGGGCCAACGAGCGGCTGGCCTACTACAAGGCGCCCGGCTGGGTCCTGTTCATGGAGTCGCTGCCCACCACCGGCACGCAGAAGGTGCAGAAGGCGCAGCTCTTCGCGGCGGGGGAGGATCCAAGGCGGCGGGCCGGGGTGGTCGATTTGCGCGAGCTGAAGCGGCGAAATTCGTAGCGCCCCGAATTCCACCCCAGACGAATCGCAGCCAACGAGCGGCTGTCCGGCCGCTCACGTGCTGACCGGCTCACATCGCCAGCCTGAGGATCTCGCTCGCGATGGAACTGAAACAACGATCGAGGTCGGCAGCCGTCGCCGCGAAGCAATAGAGTCCGGTCGGTTGTGACGCGTTGCGGCTGTCGGAGTCGGTCGTGTTCGCCAGCCGCTTGAGCAAGGCCGAGCCGTACTCGGATGCACCGTAGCCACAGAAATCGACCTCGAGGCTGTTCAGGCGGGCGCCCAACCCGATCGTGTACACGAACACACCTTGGCTGCGCGCCGTGTTGGCGACGTTCTCCACCATGTTGCGCGCCGCCTTGTTCACATTGCAGCGCGTGTTGCTGTACGGTGCAGCGCCGCCCAGCGAGCGACGGGCGTTGTAGCTCGCGAGCGGCACCGCGCCTACTCCGGTGATGTCGAGGCCGGTTGCCGGCAATCGGGTAATCGTGAATTCCCCGACCAGAGAGTCGCGGCTGTCGTTGCGCCAGACACGTCTCGGCGCAGCGCCGCTGTCAGTTTCCGAGTAGAGATCGCCCAGTGCGGGGCCGCCATAGGGCTGGAAGTTCGCGCCGACCATGTTCGGCGCACCGTCGCTGAACAGCAACATCACGCGAAGCCCCGAGCGCACCCCTGCCGGAACGGCATTCAGGTCGTTCAGCGCCTTGCGCATGCCCTCCGCGGTAGCGGTCGCACCGCCCACTGTGAGCGCATTGATCCGGCTGGTCATGGTCGCCTTGTTGAAGCCACGAGTGCTAGTCTTGTCGATCGCCTGATCCAGAACTGCGCCTGACGAAAACGACACGAGGCCGACGCGATCGCCACCGGCGCCCGGATTGAACTTGCCGACGAAACCATTGATCGCCGCGCTCTTCAGGGTCGGGAAGGTGCTGCTCGAACTGGTTGGCGGGCCCAGCGAGCCGGATGTGTCCAGTATCAGCATCGCGTCCAGGTCGCGCCGAATGGTCTGGCCCACCGCAGAAACGTCGAGTTGATTTCGTCCCAGAACACGCATGAAGGTTGTCGGCATGTCGGCTGTCGCGTTGACAGTCACCGTCCAGCGGCCATTGGCGGGGTCGTGGACCGCGTCGATCGCCCCGAGCTGCGGAGTGGCACCGAAGTATCCGTTCGGAAAGTTGGCGTTGAAGAAGCGGGTGCCCGTTGCCCGGGCATTCGCGATCCGGGCCGCGTCGTCCGCCCCTTCGACCAACGCGCGGGCCGCGGCAATCGAGGCCGCGTCGACCGCTGCGTTGAGTTTCGCTTTGACACCGTAGCCACGGCCCGAGTCGACCGCCAGACCGACCGCGCCGATCAGCGGAATCAACATCAGCGCAGCCAGGATCAGGATGCCACCCTTGGGGCGGCTGAAGCTTCTGCGCAGTCTGGCGGTTCGCATGTCTTGTTCCGTAGGGAGGATCGCCGGCGTCAGAGCACCGTACGGGTGTAGAGCGCCGCGGGGTTGCGGAACACGTAGTCGATCACCGGTATGTAGTCGTACATGGCCTCGACGGCATAGACCGTCTCACCATCGCGGATCGTCAACGGCGGAGCGATCACCGGGCGGCTGGCGGGAACGTTGCAGGTGCCGTCACCGCCCCACCCGGAACACGACCAGACCCTGCTCGACAGGCCGTGATCGCCACCGGTGAGCCGGTACTGCGCGTCGACGACAGCACTGCCGTCGGCGCGACCGACGATCTTGGTGATGATCATCATGCCCTCGGCATTCATCGACAGCGGCTGGGCAGTGCTCGCCAGCGCGGCCATGATCTGCTGGGGCGTCGCCGTGCTTCGGGCGGCAAGGTTCGCGCCTTCGCGGCTCAGGCTCACCAGGACGTTGTGGTAGTGGATCGCGCGCGCAAAATCGAAGACGCCCAGACCGAGCAGCAGCAGCACGGGCAGTACGAATGCCAGCTCGACCATGCTGACGCCCCGCTGGACGCGGCGCGTCGACCCGAGCCAACGTTGGTGCTGCGAGCGCTTCATGGTCTGAACGCCTCGTTCTTCATCGTCGTGCCCACCCTGAACACGTGCTCGCCGCCAGGCACGAAGGCCCTGATCATCGGCGTCATGAAAGGCACCCTCGCGTCGACCGTGATCATGATGATCTCGCCGGCGCCGTAGCACGAATTGCCGGGCAAGGCGGTCACCACACCGGCCTGACTCACGGTGTTGAAGGTGATCGTGGGCTGGGTCGGCAGACTGTCGAACAGGCCGACTGTGCTTCGGCGGATCTTCTCTCGCGCAGCATCACAGCGCGGATTGGCTCCAACCGACCGGTCTGGATCCAGATCGTCTTGACCCGTGACCGCGTAGCGGGCGCCTTCGCGCACCGCGTGCTGCATCGTCAGGTTCACCCAGTAGACGTACGAGAAGTCCAGGATCGCCAGTGCCAGCAGGATGAAGATGCCCGACGCGAACGCGAACTCCACCACCGCCACGCCGCGCTGCAGACGCGGCCAAATCCCGCTGGGGCAGCGTTTCTTGTCCGCGTCGCTCCTGCAGGTTCCGTTCTCGTGCCTCATTGAAAGACGCCTTCGGAATTGATCGTGGGCGCAGATGCGCAGTGCCGATGGTCT
>CAYGZN010000155.1:0-2466 GCA_964354355.1 uncultured Burkholderiaceae bacterium
CCACCCACACGTCCTGCGACACCGTCAGGCGAATCGGTGCACCCGAGCCGCCCGGCGTTCCGGTCGCCGCAGCGCCGGCCGCGGCTGCGCCCCCGACTGCACCCGCGGGCGCCGGAACGCCCGCGCCGGCGCTGCCTGCGACGGTGCCGCCGGCGCCCGCCGCACCCGCTGCGCTGGCCCCAGCACCGGCTGCGGCGGGCGAGGTCCCGGACGCTGCAGGCGTCGCCGCGCCCGGCGCGGCCAGTGGCGCGGGCACCAGCGTCGTGCCCGCGCTTGAATCGGAGCCCGGTCCGGACAGCATCGGGGTCGGCGCCGCGCCGCCCGCAGCGGTGCCCGCGGGGGCCGATCCGCCCGTCGCGCTCGAACCGGCCGGCGTCGTGCCCTTGCCGATCCAGGAGCCCACGTTGGACACGTCGCCTTCGCGCCCGAAGAACAGCGCCAGCGCGATCACGCCGATCACGCCGAGGATCGCCCACGGCAGCAGGTTGCCTCTGCCCTCGCCGTCGAAGCCGAAGCTGCCCGGCCGCGGCATCGGCGCGTCCAGCGAGGCCGACGGGCGCAGGTCCTCGGGTTCGGCGAAGCCGCCGATCGCCTTGAGCAGCGGCTCGACGTCCACGCCGAGCAGCTTTCCGTACGAGCGCACCGAGCCACGCGCGAACGCCCGGCCGGGAAGCGCAGCCCAGTCGCCGCGCTCGATCGCATCGAGCTGCTTCGGGGCGAGCTTCAGACGCTGGGCCACCTCGGCCTTCGAAATGCCCCGCTGCTCGCGCGCGGCGGCCAGCTGCTCTGCCGTACCGATCGGCAGGGCCTGCGCGGCCCCGCCCGCCTGTTCAGCCTGTTCAGTCACCGAATGCTCCACGTTGCAGCAGGTTCGCCTCCTGCGAGGCGGGGAACTGGCGGCGCAGCTGCGACGAAAGGCTCGCGACGCTGTCGCGGTCACCGGCCTTACGGTCGACACGGATCGCCAGCCACAGCGTTTCCGCGCTCGGCGCATACAGGGTCGTGAGCCGCTGCGAATAGAAGCGCGCGCGCTCGACATTGCCCCGCTTCAGGCTCAACTCCGCCAGGTTGTACATCGCCACCGGGTTCTTCGGGTCCAGCTGGAACGACCGCAGGAAGTACGACTCGGCGGCCGCGTCGTCACCGGCGCGCCGCGAGCAGATGCCGGCGTTGTGCAGCGGCCGCGACGGCGTCGGGTACAGCGGGTTCTTCAGCGCGGCCATGAACTGCGGGATCGACTCCTTGGGGCGATCGGTCTGGCACAGAAACCAGCCGTAGTTGTTCAGGATCTCCGAGTCGTCGGGGGCCAGGCGCAAGGCGCGCTGGAAGCCCTCCTCAGCACGCGAGCGCTCGCCGAGGTCCATGTAGACCAGCCCCAGCAGCCCGAACGCCTGCGCGTAGCCGGGATCGATCGACAGCGCCTGGCGGATCTCCTCGAGCGACTGCTGGTAGTTGCCCTGCTGGTAGAAGCCGGCGGCCAGTTCCAGCCGGATGGCCGCGCGTCGCCGCGCATCGCTCTCGGCGCGCGGCGCACCGGCGATCGAGTCGGCCTGGCGGGATTCCTCCGCGATGTTGCGGTTGTCGCGCCGCGGCTCGCGCGAGTCGCGCTCGGAGGCGGGCGCGCGCACTTCGGGGCTGTCGCGTGCCGGCTTGGGCGCGTCGACCGTCGTCGTGCAGGCGGCCAGCATCGCGAGCGCGCCCAGCAACGCGAGCGCGCCCGCCACGATCGGCCGCGACCGGCGGGCGGGCATCCCGGCTCGTGAGCGCGACGGCGTCATCGGTCGGCGCCCCGTCATGCCCGCACCAGCGCGACGGTCCGCTGCCGTTCGCGCGACGCCCGCCGGGTGCGGTCAAGAATGTCGCCGGCCAGCTGCCCGCAGGCTGCGTCGATGTCGTCGCCACGGGTCTTGCGGGTCGTGGTCACGATCCCGGCCGCCGACAGGCGTGCCGCGAACGCCCGGATGCGCTCGGCCGGGGACCGTTTCAGCCCCGACTGGGGGAACGGGTTGAACGGAATCAGGTTGAACTTGCACGGAACCGTGCGCACCCGCTCGAGCAGCTGCTCGGCGTGCGCGTCGGAGTCGTTGACTCCGTCGAGCATCACGTACTCGAACGTGATGAAGTCGCGCGGCGCCGCGTCCAGATACCGGCGGCAGGCGGCCATCAGCTCGGCCAGCGGGTACTTGCGGTTCAGCGGCACCAGGCGGTCGCGCAACGCGTCGTCGGGCGCGTGCAGCGACACCGCCAGTGCCACCGGCAGGTCCTCGCGCAGCCGGTCGATCATCGGCACGACGCCCGAGGTCGATACCGTGACCCGCCGCCGCGACAGGCCATAGCCGTGGTCGTCGAGCATCAGGCGCAGCGCGCCGAGCGTCGCGTCGTAGTTCAGCAGCGGCTCGCCCATGCCCATGAACACGACGTTGCTGATCCGCCGTTCGGCCGGACTGTCGGCCGGACTGTCGGCCG
>CAYGZN010000155.1:2566-7181 GCA_964354355.1 uncultured Burkholderiaceae bacterium
GACCGTCGACCTCGTGCCGCGCAGCTTCTGCGACGCAGCCGAGCGCACGGTTGGCCAGCCACAGTTGCCCGACGATCTCGTCGGTGCGCAGGTTGCGGTTGAAGCCCTGCTTGCCGGTCGAGCAGAATTCGCAGTTGACGGCGCAGCCGGCCTGCGTGGATACGCACAGCGTGCCGCGCCCCGCCTCCGGGATGAACACCGTCTCGACCGCGTTGCCGCGGCCGACGTCCACCAGCCACTTGTGCGTGCCGTCCTCGGAGACGTGGTGCGACACCACCGCGGGCGCCTCGATCGCCGCACCTGCCGCCAGCCGATCCCGGAACGGGCGCGCAAGGTCCGTCATCGCGTCGAAGTCCCCCTCGAAGCGACGGTGCACCCAGCGCATCAGCTGGTGGGCGCGAAACGGCTTCTCGCCCCAGTCGCGGCACAGCGCGACCAGGGACGAGCGGTCCAGCCCCAGCAGATTGACGCGTTCGCGGTCGGCCTGTTCCGTCATCTGGAGTAGAGGTTCATCCCCGGAAAGAAGAATGCCACTTCGGCGCGCGCGGTGTCGGGCCCGTCGGACCCATGGACCGCGTTGGCGTCGATGCTGTCGGCGAAATCCGCACGGATCGAGCCTGCGGCGGCCTTCTTGGGGTCGGTGGCGCCCATCAGGTCGCGGTTCCTGGCGATCGCGTTCTCGCCTTCGAGCACCTGGATCATGACCGGACCCGAGACCATGAAATCGACCAGGTCCTTGAAGAACGGGCGCGCCTTGTGCACTGCATAGAATGCCTCGGCCTCGCCGCGCGACAGGTGCGTCATCCGCGCGGCAATGATCTTCAAACCCGCGCCTTCGAAACGGGAATAGATCTGCCCGATCACGTTCTTGGCGACCGCGTCAGGCTTGATGATGGAGAGGGTCCGCTCGACGGCCATGTCGACTCCAGAAATTATTGTTGAAAATTAGCAGGTTACAGCAGCATGTTGGAGAAAATCCTAACGCGGGATTCTAGCATAAGGCCGGCCCGGCGGAACGGCCGCCACACGCGCTCGCAGGGGCTTGAAGAGGCCCCGCCACGCGCGGGGTTGAAATTGCGCCAGCAGTCCCCTACATTCCCCTCGCGCAGTGTTGCGCACCCTCAACCGAGACAGAGACGGAGTCCACATGGCCTACGAACCCCAGTCCACCCAGCCGCTACCGTACGGTCGTCCCGGCGCGCTGCCTGGCGCGGTCTCGAGCAACCGGGTGCTGCGGAACACCTACGCGCTGCTTGCGCTGTCGATGGTCCCGACGGTACTGGGCGCCTGGATCGGCGTGACCACCGGGTTCTCGTTCTTCGCCGGCAGCCCGTTCATCGGGCTCATCGCGTTCCTCGCGATCGCCTTCGGCTTCTTCTTCGCGATCGACAAGTTCAAGAACAGCGGCATCGGCGTGGCGCTGCTGCTGGGCTTCACGTTCTTCATGGGACTGATGCTGTCGCGCCTGCTGGGCAGCGTGCTGGGGCTGGCCAACGGCGGCCAGCTGATCATGACGGCGTTCGGCGGCACGGCGCTGATCTTCGGGGCGATGGCCACCACCGCCACCGTCTCCAAGCGCGACTTCACCGGCATGAGCAAGTTCCTGTTCGTGGGCGTGCTGCTGCTGCTGGTGGCGGCCGCCGCCAACATCTGGCTGCAGATGCCGGCCCTGATGCTGACGGTCTCGGTGCTCGCCATCGCGATCTTCTCCGCGTTCATCCTGGTGGACCTGCAGCGCGTGATCAACGGGGGCGAGACCAACTACGTGTCGGCGACGCTGGCGGTCTACCTGAGCGTGTACAACGTGTTCTCGAACCTGCTGGCCCTGCTCGGGATCTTCGGCGGCGACCGCGAGTGACCGGCTGATGCCCCGCGGTGGCGCGCGCTCACGATTCGAGCAGCGCCACCGACTCGACGTGCGAGGTGTGGGGAAACATGTTGACGACCCCGGCCGCGGCCAGTCGCCAGCCGCCCTCGTGGCACAGGACCGCGGCATCGCGGGCCAGCGTCGCCGGGTTGCACGACACGTAGACCAGGCGCCGCGGCCGATGCGGGTCGAGCGCCAGGGCGCGCGCCACCGCCAGCGCCCCTTCCCGCGGCGGATCCACCAGCACGCGGTCGAACGGTCCGATCGCCTGCCAGTCCGCGAGCGTGAGTTCGAACAGGTTGGTCGTTCGAAACGCCGTGCGCGGCGCCAGTCCGTTGGCGCGCGCGTTCTCGCCAGCCCGCGCCACCAGCGCGGCGCTGCCTTCCACACCCAGCACCGATGCCGCGCGCGTCGCCAGCGGCAGCGTGAAGTTGCCGAGTCCGCAGAACAGGTCCGCAACGCGGTCGCCCGGTTGCGGATCGAGCAAGGTCACGGCCCGCTGGACCAGCGACGCGTTGATCAGGGGATTGACCTGCGTGAAGTCGGTCGGACGAAACGGCATCCGGATCCCGAATTCGGGTAGCCCGTAGGCAAGCGTGGACGGCCCGCCAGCCGGCCCGCAGAACAGCTCGATCGTGTCCGGGCCCTTGGGCTGCAGCCACAGTTCGACCGCGTGGCGCTCGGCGAATGCCCGCAGCAGCTCGCCGTCGGCTTCGGTCGGCGGCTGCAGCACGCGCAGGACCAGCGCCAGCGTCCGGTCTCCCTGCGCGACCTCGACCTGGGGCAGCCGGTCGCGCAGCGACAGCGCACCGACCAGTTCGCGCAGCGGCAGCAACAGCGCCGCGGCCTGCGGCGACAGCACGTGGCACTCGCGCATGTCGGCGACGTAGCTCGAGCCCCGCTCGTGGAATCCGACCAGCACCCCGCCCTTCTTGGGCACGTGGCGCACCGACAGCCGGGCCCGGAATCGGTAGCCGAAGTCGGGACCGGCAATCGGGCGCAGCACGACCTCGGGCTTCAGGCGCGCAACGTGCCACAGCGTGTCCTCGAGCACCCGCTGCTTGATCGCCACCTGCGCGCGCGGATCGACGTGCTGCATCGAGCAGCCGCCGCAGGTGCCGAAGTGCGGACACCGCGGCGCCACGCGCTGCGAGCTCTGGCGAAGCACGGCTTCGGTCTCGGCCACGTCGAACCGCGGCTTGCGGCGAACGACCCGCGCCAGCACCTGCTCGCCGGGCAGCGCGCCGCGCACGAACACGACCTTGCCGTCGTGGCGGGCGACGCCGTTGGCCTCCAGGTCGAGCGACTCGATCCCGAGCCGCAGCGTCATGCCGGCCAGGCCGCCATGAACTCGCGCCAGTGCGGGCCCGGCAGCGCCCCGAGCGCGTCGCGCGTCAGCGCCAGCTCGACCTCGTACTGTGCCTCGCTGAGCGCTCCGCGCATCAGCTGGAACCGGCAATAGAGCAGCCACGTGTTGGCCACGTCGGTCTCGCAGTAGTCGCGGATCTCGGCCAGCCGCCCGTCCCGCCAGGCTGCCCACACGCCCGAGCCATCCATGCCGAGCTTGCCCGGGAACCCGCACAGCCTGGCGAGCTGGTCCATCGGCACCGCGGCGCGGCCGCTGAACAGTGCCAGCATGTCCATCAGGTCGGTGTGGCGGCTGTGGTAGCGGTTCAGGTAGTTGTTGAAGCGGAAGTCCCGGTCGTCGTCACCCTGCTCCCAGTAACGGTGCGCCTGCACGCGGTTCACCATCCCCCGGTAATGCAGCACCGGCAGGTCGAAGCCGCTGCCGTTCCACGACACGAGCGTCGGCGTGTACTTCTCCACCGTCCGGAAGAAGCCCGAGACCAGCCGGGCCTCGTCGTCGTGGGGCCCACACAGCGAACGCACGCGGATCCCGTCGGCGTCCCGAAACAGCAGCGAGATCACCACGACCTGGTGCAGGTGCAGCGGCAGGAAGTCGCTGCCCGTCTGTTCACGGCGACGCGCCAGGGCGGCCTCGACGACCTGCGTGTCGGTGCCTGCGTCGGCCAGTCCCCAGGCGGCGCGAAGGCCCGCCGCATCGGGAACGGTCTCGATGTCGAAGACCAGGACCGGGGTCATCGCCGGGGCAGGAACTTCAGCGGATCGACCGGCTTGCCCTGCTGACGGATCTCGAAGTGCAGCTTCGGGGAATTCGTGCCCGACTCGCCCAGTTCGGCGATCTTCTGGCCGCGATTGACGTTCTGCCCCTCCTTGACCGACAGCGACTTGTTGTGCGCGTACACGGACAGCAGGTCGCCGCCGTGCTTGACGATCACGAGGTTGCCGTAGCCCCGCGGACCGCTGCCGCTGAAGATCACGCGCCCGTCGGCGGCGGCCACGACCGGGTCGCCGATCTTGCCGGCCAGCGAGATCCCCTTGTTGCTGGACTCGTCGAAGTTCTGCAGCACGCGCCCCGCGGCGGGCCAGCCCCACGCGCCGGCGTCGCTCGACTCGGGGGCCGCCTTGGTCCGCGAATCGGCCGCGGCTGAAGGCTCGGTCCGGGGCGGCTCGGTCGGCACGGCTGCGGGGGCGGCACGCGAGGCCGCCGCATCGGCGCCACGCATCTCGGCCAGCGCGGCGTCGGAGTACGGCAGCTTCATGCCCCGGGGCTGCGTGCGCGTACCCGGCGGCAGCGTGGGCGCGGCCGGCGCCTGCGCAGCGGGCGCGGCCGATCCGGGGGCGGTCTGACCCGGCACCGCGACGCCGGGCGCCGTGGCGCCGGGC
>CAYGZN010000156.1:0-7145 GCA_964354355.1 uncultured Burkholderiaceae bacterium
CTGCGCTGGGAGGCGCGCCACGCGGGCCTGCCCGCACGCGCGCGCCTGGCCGACTGCGTGCTCGCGCATCGGCTCGCGCCGCGCGACCCGCTCGCACCCGACGGGCCGGCGCCCGGCGCCGACGGCGCCGCCGCGACCGACGCGCTGATCGACGGCCTCTGACGCGCCGCGCGACATGTCCCGAGCCCTGCGAGCCGGTGACCGTGGCCTGGACGTGTACCAGTGGCAGGCCTTCCTGCAGGGCCGCGGCGACCCGCTGCGGCCGGTGGGCGCGTTCGACGAGCCGACCGTGTCGGCGACGCGGCGGTTCCAGTCCGTTCGCGGCCTGGCGCAGACCGGTGAAGCCGATGAGGCGACGCTCGATGCCGCGCGCGCGCTCGGCCTCTTGCTGGTGGACTACTGGGCCGACGACCCCGGCTACCCGGCACTGCCCGACTTCGGCCCGCTGACCGACAACGCCTCCCGGATGGCGCTGTTCGGCGCGTTCGAGTTCGCGCCGGCGCCGCGCCCGGACAACCCCGAGGCGATCCGCTTTCGCGACGACTGGGCGGACCGTCAGCTCGTGACGGTTGAACTGGCGCAGCTCAGCGGCCTGCCCGGCGCACCCGCCGACGGGCGCGTGCGATTCCACCGCCGCGCCGCCGCCGCGCTCATCGGGCTGTGGCAGGCGTGGGACGACGCGGGCCTGCTCGATCGCATCGCCCGGTTCGACGGCGCGTTCGAGCCGCGGTTCAAGCGCGGCCGCACGGCCCAGGGCGAGCTGTCGGCGCACGCGTTCGGCGCGGCGTTCGACGTGAATGCCGACTGGAACGCGCTGAACCAGACGCCGGCGCGTCCCGGCCAGCGTGGTTGCCTGCACGAGCTGGTGCCCATCGCGAACCGGTTCGGCTTCTTCTGGGGCGGGCACTTCATCCGCAATCGTGACGGCATGCACTTCGAGGTCGCCCATGTCGAATGAACCGAGCCCGCCGCCCGCCGAGCGCGGCGGCCGCGATCCGTCCGACCTGCTGCAGGCGGTCGACGACAAGGCGCGCGCGCTGGCCCGGCGCCTGCTCGCCGAGACCCGGTTCGGCGCGCTCGCCGTGCTGGAGCCCGGCACCGGGCACCCGCTGGCCAGCCGAACGGCCGTGGCCCCGGACGTGGACGGCGCGCCGCTGATGCTGATGTCGGGCCTGGCAGCCCACACCGCGGCGCTGGCGGCCGATCCGCGCTGCTCGCTGCTGCTGGGCGAGCCGGGTTCCGGCGACCCGCTGGCGTATCCGCGCGTGACGGTGGTCGGCGTCGCGCGCCGGCTCGAACGCGACACCGAAGCCGCGGGCATCGCGCGCGAACGCTACCTGGCGCTGCACCCCAAGGCCGCGCTCTACGCCGATTTCGGCGACTTCGCCTTCTGGCGGCTGGACGTGCTGCGCGCCAGCCTGAACGCGGGGTTCGGGCGCGCGTACGCGCTGCGGCCCGAGGACGTGCTGCTCGGCGGGTGACCGTGCCCCTGGCGTTCCTCGATGCCGGCGCCGCGGCGCTATCGCCCCGCGCAATCGTTACAATCGGGACATGCAGCCCAACCTGAAGGTCAGTCGATCATGAAACCCCGCTCCAGTCTCGGTCGTATCGTGCAGATCACGCTCGCCGCTGCGGTGCTCGCGGCGGCCGCCGGGTGCGCCGGCTACGAAGTCCAGTTCGCCAACACGCAGTACACCAGCGGCGGCATGGGCTCGCCGACGAACTACCATTCGCTGACGGACCCGGCCAGCCCGGTCAACATCTGGAACGTGAACTGAGCGCCCGGCCGGTCGGCCCGACCGGTCGCAACCCTGTCCGATTCAGAATCCGTCCACGCAAACAAGGCCCAGCATGACACCGCGCACTCACCGGCAACCCCTCGTATCGGCCATCGCGTCGCTGGCAGCTCTCGTGCTCGCCTGCGTGGCGCTCGAGGCCCGCGCGCTCGATCGCAGCGACTGCGACCGCAGCTACAAGCCCTACGTCGGCCAGGCCGGAAAGGACGTCGTGTGGGTGCCGACGCCCGACGAGCTGGTGCAGCAGATGCTGCGCATGGCCAAGGTCACGCCGCAGGACCGCGTCTACGACCTGGGTTCGGGCGACGGCAAGATCGCGATCGCCGCAGGCAAGCTCGGCGCGACCGCCGTGGGCATCGAGTACAACGCCGACATGGCCAAGCTCGCCCAGTGCTATGTCGAGGTCGCGGGGGTCCAGGGTCGCACCCGGATCATCCAGGGCGACATCTTCAAGGAAGACTTCAGCGCGGCGACGGTGGTCACGATGTACCTGCTACCCGACCTGAACATGCGGCTGCGCCCGACGCTGCTGGGCATGGCCCCCGGCACGCGGGTGACGTCGCACCAGTTCACGATGGGCGACTGGGAACCCGACGAGACCGCGATGTTCGAGCACCGCAGCGCCTACCTGTGGATCGTGCCCGCGCCGGTGCAGGGCACCTGGACGCTGCGCGAGGCGGGCGCGGGCAACGCGCAGCACACCGTGGCGCTGGGCCAGACGTACCAGAAACTGCGGGGCGAGGTCGTTTCCGGCGGCGCGCGGCGGCCGTTGACGGCAGCCACGCTGCGCGGCGCCGACCTCGAGCTGGGCTTCGCCGACGACTCGGGCGCGGCGCGCACGCTGGTCGCGACGGTGCGCGGCAACGAACTGGTCGGCACGCTCAAGGGCCCCGGGGGCGCCGAAACGAACGTGACCGGCACACGGGTGCCCTGAGCGCGCGCCCCGGGCGCGCGGCGCGACACGCCCCGCATCGATGCGCCTGCTGCTGGTCGAGGACGACACGATGATCGGCGAGAGCGTCGCGGATGCGCTGCGCGCCGAGGGGCACACGGTCGACTGGACCCGCGACGGCGACAGCGCCGACACGGCGCTGCGAACCACGCCGTACGACCTCGTCGTGCTGGACCTCGGGTTGCCGGGGCGCGACGGCATCGACGTCCTCAAGGCGCTGCGGGCGCGCCGTGACGCGGTGCCGGTGCTGGTGGCCACCGCCCGCGACGCGCTCGGGCAGCGCGTCGCCGGGCTCGATGCGGGCGCCGACGACTACCTGCTCAAGCCGTTCGACCTCGACGAGCTGCTGGCGCGCGTGCGTGCGCTGCTGCGGCGCGGTGCGAACCGGGCCGAATCCGTCTACCGCCGAGGCACGCTGACCATCGACCTCGTCACGCGCGAGGTGACCGCGGCGGGCGAAGCGCTGGTCCTGTCGGGACGGGAGTGGGCCGTGCTCGAGGCGCTCGTCGCAAAACCCGGGCGCGTCCTGTCGCGGGCACAGCTCGAGGAGAAGCTGTACGGCTGGGGCGACTCGGTCAGCAGCAACGCGGTCGAGGTCTACATCCACGGGCTGCGCCGCAAGCTGGGCACTGCCGCGATCGAGAACATCCGCGGCGTCGGCTATCGGGTGCCCGCGCCGTGACCGTACCCGCGCCGTGACCGTGCCCCGCGCCGTGACTGCGCCGCCCGCACCCGCCCGCCCCTACTCGTTGCGCCGCCGGCTGCTGTGGCTGCTGCTCGCGGCGATCTCGGTCGCCGTGCTGATCCAGACGGCCACCGCCTACCGGCTGCTGCTGCGCGAGACCGACGCGATCTTCGACCAGCAGATGCAGCAGATCGCCGTGTCGATGCTGGGCGGCTTCTCCGCGCCGGGCCGCCCGCGGCTGCTGCCGGGCGCCACCGGCGCGGGACCGGACCTGCTGATCCAGGTCTGGGTCGTCGACGGCGAACTGGTCTACGAATCGCGGCCCGGAATCCGGCCGCCCCCGAGCGTCGTCCTCGGGTTCTCCAACGGCGAGTCCGCGGGCACGCCGCTGCGGATGTACACGCTGCAGGCCGGCGACCGCATCGTGTGGGTCGCGCAGGACCAGTCGGTGCGCCGCGCGCTCGCCCGCCAGCTCGCGCTGCGCGCGGTCTGGCCGGTGGCGCTGCTGGCGCCGCTGCTGATGGCGGCCGTGTGGTGGGTGGTCACGCGATCGCTTGCGCCGATCACGCGAACCCGCGCCCAGGTGGCCGCACGCGCGGCCGACGACCTGTCGCCGCTGTCCGAGCAGGACCTGCCCGACGAGGTCACGACGCTGGTGCAGGAACTGAACCTGCTGTTCGAGCGGCTGCGTCGCGCGATCGACGCCCAAGCGGCCTTCGTCGCCGATGCCGCGCACGAACTCCGCTCGCCGCTGGCCGCGCTGCGCCTGCAGGCGCAGGGTCTGGAGCGCGCTGCGAGCGACGCCGATCGCCGCGTCGCGGCGCAGCGACTTGCCAGCGGGATCGATCGCGCCACGCGACTCGTCGAGCAGATGCTGGCGCTGGCCCGCCAGGAGGCGATCGTCGCCGCGCCGGTCGACGCGGCCGCCGCGGACCTGTGCGCGCTGGCCGCGGACGCGGTCGTCGAGCAGGCCACGCAGGCCAGAAACAGGGGCATCGACCTGGGCGTGCACCGTGCCGAGCCCGTGACGGTGGCCGGCGACGCCGCGGCGCTCGGGATCCTGCTGCGCAACCTGGTGGACAACGCGATCCGACACACCCCCGCGGGCGGGACCGTCGACGTGTCGGTCGAAGCCGGGCCAGCGCCTGCGCTGCGGGTCGAGGACAGCGGCCCCGGCATCGCGCCCGCCGACCGCGAGCGCGCGTTCGACCGGTTCTTTCGCGCCGCAGGCGGCGAGCCGGCCGGCAGCGGGCTGGGGCTGGCGATCGTTCGCAGCATCGCCGAGCGCCACGGCGCACGCGTACTGCTCGAAGACTCGCCGCGGCTCGGCGGCCTGTGCGCGCGCGTCGTCTTCGACGCCGCCCGTCGCGCTCCCGCAGGCTTAAGTCAGGCCTAAGTCGGGCCCCCGATTATTCGCGAACCGGCCGGGTCCGCCCCGCCGTCCACCGACCATCGACAGACCGACAGGAGTCATACACATGGCAACCCCCTCGACATTGCGCAAGCCCCTGAGCGTCGCCGTCCTGGCGGCCGCGCTGGCCGCGGGCGCCGCGGCCGTCGCCAGCACGGCGGCCACGAAGGACAACGCGGCCGCAGCGGCCGCAGCGGCCACCGCCGCCCCGCCGGCCCCGGCATGGGTCGGACCCGCCGCGACGCTGCCGGATTTCTCGCAGATCACCGAGCGCTTCGGGCCCGCCGTGGTCCACGTGAGCGTCACGGGCGCCTCGCGCACGCGTGACGACGGCATGCCGCCGGGATTGCGACGGTTCGGCGAACCCGACACGCCGGCACGGGGCAACGGCTCCGGCTTCATCGTCGGGGCCGACGGCATCGTGCTGACCAATGCGCACGTGGTGCGCGACGCCAAGGAAGTGACGGTCAAGCTCAGCGATCGCCGCGAATTCCGCGCGAAGGTGCTGGGCAGCGACGCCCGCACCGACGTGGCGGTCCTCAAGGTCGACGCACAGAACCTGCCGGTGGTCCGGCTCGGCCGCGCCGACGCGCTGAAGGTCGGCGAGTGGGTGCTGGCCATCGGTTCGCCGTTCGGACTGGAGAACACCGTGACCGCCGGTGTCGTCAGCGCCAAGGGCCGTTCACTGCCCGGTGACGCCGGTGTGCCGTTCATCCAGACCGACGTGGCGGTCAACCCCGGCAACTCGGGCGGCCCGCTGTTCAACAGCCGCGGCGAGGTCGTCGGCATCAACTCCCAGATCTACAGCCAGACCGGCGGGTACCAGGGCCTGTCCTTCGCGATCCCGATCGAGGTCGCCACGCGGGTCCGCGACCAGATCGTGGCCACCGGCACGGTCAAGCACGCCCGGATCGGCGTCGTCATCCAGGAGGTCGACCAGGCGCTCGCCGACTCGTTCCGCCTCGACCGCCCCGAAGGTGCGCTGGTTTCGCAGGTCGAGCGCGGCGGTCCCGCCGACAAGGCGGGCATCAAGCCCGGCGACGTGATCCGCAAGGCCGATGGCCAGGCCATCGTCGCGTCCGGCGACCTTCCGTCACGGGTCAGCCTCGCGACGCCCGGCGAAACGATGAAGCTGGAGGTCTGGCGCGACGGCGCCGCCCGCGAACTGAGCGTGCGCCTGGCCGCCGCCCCGGGCACCGAGTCGACGCAGGCCACGGCCGAGCAGGCCGTGCCGAAGGGCCGCCTCGGCCTGGCGCTGCGCCCGGCGCCGTCGGCCGAGTCGGGCGACGAGGCCCGTCGCGACGGCTCGCCGGAGTCGCCGCGCGCAGGGCTCGTCGTCGAGCAGGCAGCGGGCCCGGCCGGGCGCGCCGGCGTGCGGGCGGGTGACGTGCTGCTGTCGGTCAACGGCACCTCGGTGCGCAGCGTCGAGCAAGTGCGCGAGCTGGTCGCGGGCGCGGGCGACACCGTCGCGCTGCTGATCCAGCGTGGCGAGAACCGGATCTTCGTGCCGGTCAGGATGAGCTGACCCCGCAACGAAGATAAGTCGAGCGCGACGCCGCCGGGGCTACTCAAGGCCCCGGCGGCGTCGTAAGCTATGGGGCGGGCGCCAAGCGCGCCGCCGGTGAGACTGGGCTGCAGCCCGGCGCCGAACACCCATCGGAGGGGACTCATGTTCAAACGGATTGTGCGGACCGCAGTGGTCGCAGCCGCCCTGGGCGCGGCGTCCTGGTCGGTCCAGGCGCAGCAGACCATCCAGATCGCCTACATCGACCCGTTGTCCGGAGGCGGTGCCAGTATCGGCGAACACGGCCTGAAGCACTTCCAGTACATCGCCGACATGGTCAACGCGCAGGGCGGCGTGCTGGGCCGCAAGCTGGAGATCGTGCCGTTCGACAACAAGGCGATCCCGCAGGAGAGCCTGATCCAGGCGCAGAAGGCGATCGACCGCGGCATCCGGATCCTGACCCAGGGCAACGGCTCGTCGGTGGCGGCCGCGCTGGCCGACTTCGCCGCGAAGTACAACGAGCGCAACCCCGGCAAGGAAGTGCTGTACCTGAACTACGCCGCCGTCGACCCGGTGCTGACCAACGACAAGTGCACGTTCGCCCACTTCCGCTGGGACGCCAACTCCGACGTGAAGATGGCGGCACTGACCAACTTCATGAAGGACCGCCAGGCCATCAAGAAGGTCTACCTGATCAACCAGGACTACTCGTTCGGCCAGTCGGTGCGCGCGCAGGCCGTGGCGATGCTCAAGGTCAAGCGGCCCGACGTCCAGATCGTCGGCGACGAGCTGCACCC
>CAYGZN010000157.1:0-7137 GCA_964354355.1 uncultured Burkholderiaceae bacterium
CGGCACCACCGCCCCGGCCGGCTAGAATCGCGGCATGACGGAACCCGGCGAGCTGGAAACCGGCGACTTTGCGGGACGCCCCGCTCGCGAACACCCACGGGCCGCGGCTCGCGCCCGCGCGTTTGCGGTCACGCTGACGGCCTGCGCGGCGATTGCCGGTTGCGCCGCGAGCGGGCCCACCCCCGTGCCGCACGAGATGGCGGCGCTGGCCCTGCTACCGCTCGGGCAGGCGGGCATCACGGACG
The DNA here is from genome assembly GCA_964354355.1 of uncultured Burkholderiaceae bacterium. Lineage (GTDB taxonomy): Bacteria > Pseudomonadota > Gammaproteobacteria > Burkholderiales > Burkholderiaceae_E > CAYGZN01. Next base: position 246 of record CAYGZN010000157.1, read on the forward strand.
GCCGCGGGCGCTATCGTGAGATCTTCTGCGGCGTGCTGGCCGCGCGCGGTCCGGCAGGCTTGCCGGTTCGCGACTGCGACGAAGCATTGCTGCGGCTGGCGGCCGAGCCCGCGGGCACGGGTGCGCCGGTCGACCTCTCGCGTTCCACGGGCGGTCTGGACGTGTTCTTCGTGCCCGGCCTGGCGTCCGACTGCGTCGGGCAGGCGGCCACCGTCGAGGCGGAGCTGAAGCAGGGTCTCGATCGGGCGGGCTACCGGCTTTGGGCGGTGCCTGTCAACGGTCTGTCGGGCAGCGTCGCCAACGCGTCCCGCATCCGGGACGTGGTGGTCTCGCCGGGGCGGGCGGGGCCGCCCCGCAAGGCCGTCGTCGTCGGACACTCGAAGGGGGTGGTGGACACACTGGAGGCGCTGGCGCGGTTTCCCGAACTGCACGGGCGCATCGTCGCCGTCGTGTCGCTTGCGGGTGCGGTGGGCGGCTCGCCGCTGGCGGACCGGGCGCCGGCAGCGCTGCTCGAACTCGCCGCCAGAACGCCGGGCCTCGAGTGCAAGGAGAGCCAGCGCGATGCGCTGGTCGACCTCAGTCCCGCCGTTCGGCAGCTGTGGCTCGCCCGCAACCGCCTGCCGTCCGACGTGCGCTTCTACTCGATCGTGGCGCTGCCGATGCCGGACCGCGTCTCGAGCGGCCTGCAGGTTCCGTACCGCCTGCTGGGCCGCATCGATCGCCGCAACGACGGCAACTTGATCTTCTACGACCAGGTCGTGCCGGGCAGCACGCTGCTGGCCTACGCCAACGCCGATCACTGGGCGGTGATGACCGACCTGGCAGCCAGCGCCAACCCGCTGGTGCGGAGCCTGGCCGACCGCAACGACTTTCCGAGGCTGGCGATGCTCGAGGCGGCGCTGCGCTTCATCGAGGAAAGCCTGCGCCCGGCGGCCGATGCCAATGGACTACGATGCCTGCCAGGCTCGACGCCCGAGGGGATGCCGTCATGACGAAGCGCGTGTTGTTGATCCAGGGGCACCCGGACACCGGCCATCGGCACCTGGGCCACGCATTGGCCGACGCCTACGCCGAGGGTGCGATCGGGGCCGGCCACGAGCTCAAGCGGATCGACGTCGCATCGCTGGATTTCCCGCTGCTGCGCAGTGCCGAGGACTGGGAGCACGGCGCGCTCCCGCCCACGCTGGCCGACGCGCAGGCTGCGATCGGCTGGTGCGAGCACATGGTGCTGTTTTTCCCGCTGTGGCTCGGCGACATGCCGGCGATGCTCAAGGGGTTCCTCGAGCAGATCGCGCGGCCCGGATTTGCGTTCAGGCCCGATGCGAAGAACCCGTTCGGCGCCAAGGGTCTGACGGGCCGCTCGGCGCGCGTGGTGGTGACGATGGGGATGCCGGCGCTGGTCTACCGCTGGATCTATCGCGCCCACAGCGTGCGGTCGCTGGAGCGCAACGTGCTGGGCTTCGTCGGCATCGCCCCGGTGCACGAGACACTGATCGGCTCGACCGGCAATCTGCAGCCCGAGGACGCGAAGAAGTGGCGGGTGGCGATGCGAAAGCTGGGGGTCGGGGCGCAATAGGCCGGGCCGGGTCGCCGGCGTCGCCTGCGTCGCCTGCGCGGGGTCGACGGTGCGGTGTCGACTGCACGGTATACTCGCGGCCGATCGGAATCGATCGAGCTCGCCTCAGCGTCCGCACCGCCGGCTCGGACCGCATTCCGTCACTTTTCGACAGGGGAATCGCATGCACAAGTCATCGGCATTGGTCTGCGCGATCGCGGCCGTCCTGATCGCCGGTTGCCAGAGCCAGGCACAGATCCTGGCGGACGAGCAGACGACCGCCGCCAATCTGGCGGCCCGCCGCGGACAGTTCGAGATGAACTGCCCGCAGGCCAAGGGCATGGTCCTGTCGAGCAGCATGCTGCAGCCCGTCGTGTGGGGCGGCATGGAGCGCGCCGAATACACCGTCGGCGTCGACGGCTGCGGACAGCGCAAGATCTACGTGGTCATCTGTCAGGCCGGCTCGTCGAACTGCTTTGCGGCGCGCGGCGCCAGCTAGGAGTCTGCGCGGCAGACGGGCCGGCTCTGCTAGCGCACCGCGGCGGGCGGCCGTCGCGTTTCCTCCCGGCGGCCGGTGCTGCGCTGCTCGATCGCATCGGCAAGCGCCTGGAACTGCCGCGTGATGTTCCGCTGCACGGCCTGTGTCTCGAGCTGCCCGAACAGTTCGAAGCGCGTGGCCACCCGCCCGACGTAGCCCAGGCGGACCCCTGCGGCGGTCGGCTCCAGCACATAGGTGCTCTCCATCGTTCGAAAGCTGCCCGATGCCGCGCGCGAACGCAGCCGCGTCGGTGCGGACTCCTCGATCTCGAACCGGACCTCCAGCGGGATCCGCAGCAGCCAGACGCGGGCGTCGCCCGTCTGCTCGACCGTCACGTTCTGCCCGTTGCGGGCGACCACGCGGCTGACCCGAAGGTCGGGGATGAATTCGACGTAGCGCTCGTAGTCGGTCAGCACGCGCCACGCGCCGGCCGCATCGGCATCGAGCAGCGCGCTCGCCTCGATGTCGACCGAGTCGGCGCCGCGCTGCACGCGGACACTGACGGTCGCCGCGGTCGCGACGTGCGCGGCCGGCGCAAGCAGGCCGAGCCCGATCGCGAGCCCGACCACGGCACCGATGCGCCTAGCCGAGTTCGCGGTACTGCCCCCGGAAGTACAGGGTCGCGTCGGCGTCGCCGCGGTCTTCGATGGCCACCACGCGACCGACCAGGATGTTCTGGTTGCCCGCAGGATGGACCGCGTGCATCGTGCACTGGAAGCAGGCCGAGAATTCCGGCAGGATCGGCGACCCCGCTTCGCCGTGCTGCCAGACCAGGCCGGTGAACTTGTCTTCGTCGCGGCCGGCAAACCGCCGTGCGAGGTCCTGCTGGCCCTTGTGCAGTACGTGCACCGCATAGTGCGACGCGCTGGAGAAGGTCTCGAAGCTGCGCGAGTGCCCGCCGACGCACCACAGCACGAGCGGCGGCTCCAGCGAGACCGACGTGAAGCTGTTGACAGTCAGCCCGACCGGCGCGCCCGCCCGGTCGGTCGTGGTGACGATCGTCACCCCGGTCGCGTAGGCGCTGCAGGCGCGACGGAACTGGATCTGGTCGAACGCGCGCAAGGTCCGGTGATCAGCGCGCAGCGGCTTTTTCCTTCTCGTAGCGCTCGGTGGCCTCGGCCACCGCCTGCATCTGCTTTTCGGCCAGCGCGCCGCGCGACGACTGCGCCCGGTCCGCGTGCGCCTGCAGGCCGCCTCCTGACGACTGGAAGTGCGGCATCACCTCGCGCGCGAAGAGCTCGAAGCTCTTGCGGGTCGCGGCCACGTTCGCCCAGTTGTGCGCAAGCGTGAGGTACGTGCCGAAGCCGCCGTTGCTCTGCTCGATCAGCTTGCGGATCTGCGAAACCATCATCGCCGGCGTGCCGACCACGCCGAGCCCGTTGTTGACGAAGTCGATCATCTCGTCGACGTTGCCGCCGGTCACCGCCATCTGGGGGAATGCCGCCACGTCCTGGAAGTAGCGGAACCACTGCTCCATGCCGTACTGCATGTCCGCGCGCGCCTGCGCCTCGGTCTCGGCGAGGTGCATCAGCCCGACCAGGCGCCACTTGGCGCGGTCGGCCACCGCGCCGTGCTGCTTCGCCTCGGCCTCCTGGATCGTCCAGTGGTGGGCCAGCACGTCCATGCCGACGGCCACCGTCGCGCCCAGCGAAAGCAGCCCCGCGCCGTATCGGCCGGCCAGCTTGGCGCCCGACGGCGAGGCGACCGCTGCCACCGCGATGTCGAACAGCGGATCCGAATACGGGCGCAGGTGCAGGCGGGCATTCTTCAGCGTCAGTCGATCCGACTGGTAGCTGACCGGCTCGTCGGTCGTCAGCAGCTGCATGACGATGCGCATGTACTCCTCGAGCAGCGGGCGCATCTGGGTGGGCTCGAGCCCCAGCATTGCGGCATCGGTCGGCAGCGCGCCCGGCCCGACGCCCAGCATGACCCGGCCGCGCGTCAGGTGGTCGAGCAGCACGATGCGCTCGGCGACCCACAGCGGGTTGTGATACGGCAGCGACACGACGCCTGTTCCCAGGCGGATGCGCCGCGTGCGGGCGGCGGCGGCCATCATGAACAGCTCGGGCGACGCGATGATCTCGCTGCCGGCCGAGTGGTGTTCGCCGATCCAGGCCTCGTCGAAGTCGAGCCGGTCGAGGTGCGCGATCAGCTCCAGGTCGTTCTCGAGCGAGATCGTGGGATTGTGGCCCGGCGGGTGGAACGGGGCCATGAAGATACCGAACTTCATCTTCATGATGACGGATGCCTCCTGGGTGGATTCGGCCCGCGCGGCCAACGCCTTGCGGCTGGCGCGCAGCGCACAGCATGCGACCGGGACGAAGTCCTCGTCAACCCCAATCGCGACACCCAGATCGCACGCCCATGGCGCGGGACCGTTCGCCGGGACGGCCCTAGCGGTACACCAGCACCGGAATGTTCGCGTGCGCCAGCACCTTCTGGGTCTCGCTGCCGAGCAGCAGCGCGGTGATGCCGCGACGCCCGTGCGAGGCCATGAAGATCAGGTCGCACTTGCGCTTGCGCGCGGTCTGCAGGATGGTGTCGGCTGGAAAGTCGCTGGTGACATGCACCCGGTCGCAGGCCACGCCGGCCGCCTCGGCGGCCCGGGCGATCGCACCCAGGTACCGGTCGGCCGCACGTTCGATCAGCTTCTCGTGCTGGTCCGGCGGCATGTAGGCGACTGGCATCAGGTTCCCGTAGACCAGCGGTGTGGGCGCCGGCGCGGCGAAAAGCGCGGTCACCCGCGCGCCCAGCCCGCCGGCAAGCTCGATCGCCGCGTTCGCGGCGCGCATCGACAGCTTCGAGCCGTCGGTGGGAATCAGGATGTGTTTGAACATGTCGTCTCCCGGATCATCGGTGTTCAGTTCGCGTAGGGCAGCACCCAGATCACCATGCCCAATACGTAGCACACGATGGCGGCAATCAGCGTGAACGGCACGCTCCAGGCGAGGAACTCGCGCAATGACACCTTGCGCTGCTCCTCGCGTTCGCAGATGTTCAGCGCGACGTAGAGCGCCGGCGCGCCGGCGACCGTCAGGTTGCTGCCCAGCGTGCCGGACCACAGCAGCATCCACCAGAGCGGCCAGACCTCGACGCCCTCGACCTGCAGATCGCGGATCGTGTAGAGGAACGTCAGGATGTAGGCGTCGTGCTCGACGACGCCCACGATCGGCACGGTGATCCAGTACAGCAGCGTCGCTCCCAGCGCCAGGTTCTCGACGAACATCGGCTTCATCCAGTGGGCCAGCGTCTCGAGCAGGTTCACCTTCTCCAGGCTGCCGACCAGCGCGAACAGCGCGATGTAGAAGAACACGGCGCGCCAGTCGAGTTCGCCGAGGATCTGCTCGAAGGGGGGCGCCTTGACGCGATCGCCGAGCAGCTCCAGCACCAGCACCAGCGTTGTCGCGCCGGTCAGCGCGATGAAGCCGAGCTTCACGTCCAGTGTCTGTCGCATCGCCATCGCGACGATGGTCAGCACGAACCACCCGACCACGACCGCCGCGAACAGCTTGTTGGGAATGCGCGTCTCGATTCCAAGGCTGTCCACGTCGACCGGATGACGCCCATGGGCACGAAAGCCGTACGCGTACATCGCGGCCAGCGTGACGGCGAAGGTGAGGCCCAGGATCGGCAGTGACGACGGGCGGCCCGACTGCCAGATGAAGTCCAGGAACTCGGCGCCCGACACGCTGTGCAGCATCTGCGGTGGCAGGTCGCCCAACAGCAGCGCCGAGCCCATGAAGTTCGCGGAGAAGCCGATCATCAGCACCACCGGCGTCACCGGGAGCTTCAGCGCGCGCGCCAGCGGCAGCGCGACCGGTGCCATCATCAGGATCACCACCACGTTGTCGACCAGCATCGAGATGCACCCGGCCAGCACCGACAGGATCATCACCAGCAGGCCGGGCCGCCCGCCCGACAGGCGCAGCGCCTGAACCGACAGCCAGCTGGGCAGGCCGGTCTTGCCGAAATAGCCTGCGATCACCCAGATGCTCACCAGGATGGCGATCACGTTCCAGTCGACCAGCTGGAACGCGTCGACGTCGGTCATCACGCCGACCCACACCATCGCCGCCACGCCGACCAGCGCCGCAATCGTGCTGTCGACCACGTTGGTCAGCACCGCCAGGATGGCGACCGCGAAGATGCCGATTGCGACCCAAGTCATTGTGTCCATTCGACCCCCAGGCCCCTCGAATCGGCAAGCGCCCGCCGTGGCCGGCGCCGGTGCGTCATTTGACCAGAAGCACCGGGACAGGCGCCAGATGCACGACCTTCAGCGTCGTGGAACCCACCAGCAATTCGGCCAGCGCGCCTCGGCCGTGCGTGCCCATCACGATCTGGTCGCACCCGAGCGATTCGGCCAGCCGCGCGATCACCTCGGCGACGTGGCCGATCTCGGCGTGGCAGGTGTACTTCGCCCCGGCTTCGTCGAGCAGCGCCCGCGCGCCCCGGAACGCCTTGTCGCTTTCCTGGTGGTGATAGCCCGCCAGCTCGGCGCTGTCGAAGAAGTGGCTGACGTCGGTGGGCAGTCGCGGCTGCACGTTGACCAGGTGGATGTCGAGTTCGTCAGGATCGCGGTACAGGGCGCGCTTGACCAGCAGGTGCCTGACGGCCCGAAGCGCGCACTCGGATCCGTCAGTGGCAACGATGACTCGTTTCATGGATCGTTCTCACGTGTTGTGTCCGCTTTGGACCGCGCGGTCCGATACCGACATTTTGCGCGCGGTTCGATCAGGCCGGAATCCTGACCGGCAGCGACGTGTAGCCGTGCACGAAGCACGAGGGCGTGCGCACCG
>CAYGZN010000158.1:0-3213 GCA_964354355.1 uncultured Burkholderiaceae bacterium
CGCACGACCGCGACGGACTCGGGGCCGGCCCTTCCGACTTCGACGTGCCGGCGCACCTGCGACAGGCGTGTGCGCGCCTGCGCGAACAGGGATGCGCGGTCGCCGCCGCGCCTTGGCCGGGACTTGCACGGACGCTGCAGGACGCCGGCCTCACCGTCGCCACACAGCCCGCTCGAGGCGACCTGCCGGCCACGCTGATCGGCACGCGAACGCGCGGCAGCGGCGTCGCTCGATGCGACCGGGCCGACGCAGGTTGCAGCGCTGACGCAGCCCGCGACGCCGGCCCGCAAGACCGACCCGACCCGGCCACGCGGGAGCGCCGCGCGCTGATCATCGGCGCCGGGCTCGCCGGCTGCGCGATCGCCTTCGCACTGGCGCAACGAGGCTGGGACGTGACGCTCCTCGAGGAGCAGCCCGCAACGGCTCGCGGCGGTTCGGGGCAACCGATGCTGGCCCACCATCCGGCGCTGAGCCCCGACGACGCGCCGCTGTCGCGTCTGACGCGCAGCGCCCTGCTGCTGGCACGCAGCCACTACGACCCGGGTTGCGTACAGTGGCGCGGCCGGCTGCAGCGTTGCAGCCCCGAGCGTGCCGCGCTGCTCGTGCGCGACCTGCCTGCGGCATTCGCGCGCCCCGTCACGGTCGACGAGGCACGCGCGCTCAGCGGGGTGCCGCTGCGCGAAGGCGGCGTGTGGTTGCCGATGGCCGGCTGCGCCGACCCTCTGACCCTGTGCGAGGCGTGGTCGGCACATGCGGCACGGCGCCGATTCGGCCAGCGGGTCGCGCAGCTCGTGCACGGGCCCGAAGGCTGGGTCGCGCGCGGCCCTGGCGGCGAAGCACTCGGCGACGCGCCGGTGGTCATCGTCGCAGCCGGCCCCGGCTCGCTCGGTCTCGTCGACCTCGCGCCGCCCGCGCGCCTGGGCATCGCGCTGCCCCTGCAGCAGCGGTTCGGCGCCGCGACGATCGCGCAGGCCCCGATCGCGCCGGCGCGGTGCGTGCTGGGCGGCGACGGCTATGCGCTGGCGATCGACGACTCGCACTGGCTCATCGGCCCGGTCGCGGGGCCGGGTGCGCCACCCGAACCGAGCCCGGCCCACGCGTGGCGCCACTTCGTGGCCTCGCTCGACGTCGCGGACCCCGGCGGGTGGGCCCCGATGACGACGGCGACACCGGGCGGCCGCCTGCTGCACACCGGCACGCGGCCGCACACCGGCCCGCGTCTGCACAGCGGCCCCGGCGGCTGGCGCCTGTCGAGCCGGGACCACCTGCCCCTGATCGGCGGGGTGCCCGATTCGGTGCGCATCGCGACCCGCGTGACGGCGCTGCGTCGCAACGACCGGGCACCGATGCCGCGTGTTGCCGGCCTGTATGCGGCGACCGCGTTCGGTGGCCGCGGGCTCCTGTGGGCCGTGCTCGCGGCCGAAGTGCTCGCCGCGGAACTCGACGGCGAGCCGGCGCCGCTCGAGCGCGACCTGCTGGATGCCATCGATCCGTCGCGCTTTTCGAGACGCGCGATCCGCCAGGCGCTGTGACCGGCAGGGTCGATCGGGTACTCTTCGCCGTTCTCTCCTCCAGCGGCTCCATGCTCACCGTCTTCGAGGTCACGCTGCCGGTCTTCGGGCTGGTCTTCTGCGGCTGGCTGGCCGCTCGCCGCCGCATGCTCAGCGACGAGGCGGTGGCGGGCATCAACGCGTTCGTGTTCTGGTTCGCGCTGCCTGCGATGCTGTTCCGGGCGGTTTCCGCGCACCCGGTCGCGCAGATCGCCGACCCGCGCTTCCTGTCCGCCTACTTCGCCGCGGCACTCGTGATGTTCCTGGGTACCCATGCGCTGGCGGGGGCCGGCCGCGAGCCGTCGGCGGTGCGCACGGCGTTCGCGCTGAACGCCACCCACGGCAACATCGGTTATCTGGGCTTGCCGCTGCTGGCCCAGCTCGGCGACCCGCAGCGCGTGCCGGCGATGGTCATGGCCATGATCGTCGACATCTTCGTCGTGATCGTGCTGTCGATCGTGCTGTTCGAACTGGCAGGAGCATCCCGCCGCACCCGGGGGGCTTCAAGCCCGGTCGAAACGGGTGCGGCCCAGGCGGGTGCGGCCCAGGCGGGTACGGCCCAGGCGGGTGCGGCCGACACCCCCGACCGCGCCGGGCACCTCGGCGGTCTCGCCCCCGCCTTGCTGGGGCTCGCACGCAGCCCGCTGATCCTGGGCATCGGTGCCGGACTGGTGTTCTCGATGCTGCAGCTGTCGCTGCCCCCGGTCGTCGATTCCTTCACCGGGCTGCTGGCATCGGCCGCGGGGCCCTGCGCACTGTTTGCGATCGGCGCCTCGCTCGGTGGCCGGCGCGTCGTCGTCGACCACACGGTGGGCAGCCTGATCGCCCTGAAGCTGGTCACCCATCCCGCGCTGGTCGCCGTCGCGATGGCGCTGCTGCGCGTGGAGCCGCGCGCCGCAGCGGTCGGCGTGCTGGCCGCGTCGCTGCCCGCGGCCAGCAACACCTTCATCCTGGCACAGCGCTACGGCGTCGACACGCGCGCAATCAGCGCATCGATCGTCGTCGGCACCTTCGCAGCCGCCGTCACGGTCACCGCCGTGATCTGGCTGCTGCGCCTGGCAGGCCCCTGAGGCCCGACATCCGCACCACGCATCCGCACGACCCGACCCACTCTCCCTTCACGCGACGCACCATGGCAAAGACCGTCATCCCGATCCGCTTCGACTGCTCCAAGTGCCCCGGCTACTGCTGCAGCTATCCACTCATCGAGGTCAAGCCGCGCGACGTCGCGCGACTCGCGCGGCACTTCGGCATCGAGGTGGCCGACGCGGAGCGCCGCTTCACGCGGGTCCACGCGACCGAAGGGCGCGTGCTGCGCCATCAGAAGGACACGGTCTACGGGTCGATCTGCCGCTTCTTCGACACCGACCAGCGCCGATGCACGGTCTACGAAGCGCGACCCGCCGTGTGTCGGGTGTACCCGGGCGGGTCGCGCTGCGGCTACTACGACTTCCTGAAGTTCGAGCGCAAGCACCAGGACGATCCGGACTTCATTCCGTCGGCCTGAGCACGCCCGAGTTCAGTGCCAGCCGTAGCCGCGATCGTGGTGGTCGTGGCGCGGGGGGTGGTGATGCCCGCGCCAGCGCCAGCCGCGATACACGACCACGGGCGGAGCGTAGACCGGCGCCGGGTACACCGGCCTGCCGTAGACCGGTGCCGGGTA
>CAYGZN010000158.1:3313-7100 GCA_964354355.1 uncultured Burkholderiaceae bacterium
GCCGTAGACGGGTTGCGGGTAGACGACCACCGGTGGCGGCGGGGGATAGTGCACGACGGGCGGCGGGACGTAGACCGGTGCCACGGGGCCGTGCACACGCACGGGACCGTAGCCGGCATGCCCGTCGTAGCGGCCGTGGTTGGACGCCACGGCCGCGCCGGCGGCCGCACCGATCACACCGCCGATGATGGCCCCGTCCGTGCCGCCGATCGAACCGCCGATCACCGCACCCGCTCCGCTGCCGACGACTGCGCCGAGCACCGCGTTGCCTGAACCCGCGTGGGCCTGCGTGCTGATCGAAAGCGCTCCGAGGACCGCGATCGTGCCGATGATGTGCCTGCTCATGGAACCCTCCGGTTGTGATCGTCCGGTGGACGACGACAGCAGGCTAGCCAGCGCGGCCGTGACGTGGCGCGTGCAGTCTGAAAGTTGTGTAACCGGATGTATCGTGCAGGACGGCGTGGCGGATCAGCCGGCAGGGCCCGGCCGGCGCAGGTAGCGCTCGACGTCGAAGGTGTACAGCCACTCGGGACGGTACAGGGCAAAGCCGGTCACGACGAAACCGGTGGTGACCGCCTCGCCGTCGGCCAGGATCAGGAGCGCGATCCAGTAGTCCGCCGACGCAGCCGCGGCCGACGTGGACAGCGAGCGCCAGACGGCACCCGAGGCCAGCACGGCCAGCAGCGTTCCCCCGAACACCGCGACGAACAGGTACACGAAGAGGTGCGCGGGCAGTCGGCGCTCGACCAGGGTCAGCACGGCCCAGGCGATGGCGATCGGCACGATCCCGAAGACCAGCGCGCGCATCGGTGCCTCGGACCACGGAAAACTGTCGACCCCGGCCGCGAACAGGGCCGCGCCGACGACGGCGGCAACCGCCCAGCGCGGTCCGAGCAGGAACAGCGCCAACGGTGCAACGAGCCACTGCACCGACAGGCCCGGGAACAGACTGGTCCGGAACGTCCACGCCAACCCCATCAGCACCGCAACGAATCCCAGCATGTGCGGGGACACAGGCTTGCGTGCGGGGACCCGGACGGGCGTCACTCAGGCCACCCAGGCGCGCGCGTTGCGCCACAGGCGCATCCACGGCGAGTCGTCGGGCTCGCCTGCGGCGACGGGCGACCAGGACCACTGCACCCAGCGGTACACACGTTCGGGGTGCGGCATCAGGATCGTCGCGCGACCGTCCGCCGTGGTGAACCCCGTCATCCCGCCGGCCGAACCGTTCGGGTTGGCCGGATAGTGATCGGCCGGCGAGCCGTCGCCGGCCACGAAGCGCATCACGCCGCGTGCGGCCGCTGCGTGTTCGGGCCGGTCGTGCTCGGCGCGGCCCTCGCCGTGCGCGACGGCGATCGGCAGGCGCGAACCGGCCATGCCCGCGAAGAGGATCGACGGCGACTCGAGCACCTCGATCTGCGCAAAGCGCGCCTCGAACTGCTCGGAACGGTTGCGCCGAAAGCGCGGCCAGTGCTCGGCGCCGGGGATGATGGCCTTGAGCTGCGACAGCATCTGGCAGCCATTGCACACCCCGAGCGTGAACGTGTCCGCCCGCCGGAAGAACAGCGCGAACTGCTCGGCGATCCGCGCGTTGAACAGCACCGTGCGGGCCCAGCCGGTGCCGCCGCCGAGCACGTCGCCGTAGGAGAACCCGCCGCACGCAACCAGTCCCTTGAAGTCGGCCAGCCGATGGCGCCCTTCGAGCAGGTCGGTCATGTGAACGTCAAAGACGTCGAAGCCCGCGGCGTCGAACGCGGCCGCCATCTCGACCTGGCCGTTGACGCCCTGCTCGCGCAGCACCGCCACGCGCGGACGCACGCCGCTCGCCACGAACGGGGCCGACGGGTCGTGGCGCGCATCGAAGCTCAGGTGCACCGACAGCGCGGGCTGCGCGCCCTGGCCGTTGTGGTCGAGCTCCTCGCGCGTGCAGTCGGGGTCGTCGCGCAGCCCGGCGATGCGCGCGCCGGTCTCGCTCCAGGTCCGCTGCAGCCCGGCGCGGTCCTGCGACCATAGGCACCGCGCGTCGCGCCACACCTCGACGACGTCGGCCGCACCGGGCTTGCCGATCACGTGGGACAGCCGCGACAGGCCGGCCTCGCGCAGCACGCCGAGCACACGGTCGCGCTCGCCGGCACGCACCTGGATCACCGCGCCGGGCTCCTCGGCGAAGAGCGCACGCATCGTGAGCTCGTTGCGACGGACCGCGACCTGCTCCGGGCGGATCTTGAAGTCGCCCCAGTCGGACGCGTGCGGGTCGATCGTCAGCATGTCCAGGTTCACCGTCACTCCGCAGTGTCCGGCGAACGCCATCTCGCACAGCGTGACGAAGAGTCCGCCGTCGGAGCGGTCGTGATAGGCGAGCAGCAGCCCTTTCCGGTTCAGCAGCTGGATCGCCGCAAAGAACGCGACCAGCCGCGCGGGGTCGTCCAGGTCGGGCACCGCCTCGCCGACCTGCTGGGTCACCTGCATCAGCGCCGAGGCGCCGAGCCGGTTCCGCCCGTCGCCCAGGTCGATCAGGATCAGCGCGGTGTCGCCGGCATCGGTGCGCAGCTGCGGGGTCAGCGCGCGCCGGACGTCATCGACCGGCGCGCACGCCGTGACGATCAGCGACGTGGGCGAGGCCACCTCCTTCGAGGCCCCCCCGTCGTCATCGCTCCAGCGGGTGCGCATCGACAGGGAATCCTTGCCGACCGGGATCGCGATGCCCAGCGCGATGGCCAGCGACGACGCCGCGGACACCGCGTCGAACAGGTCGGCGTCGTCGTGCGGCGTGCCGCAGGCGGCCATCCAGTTGGCCGACAGCTTGATCCGGTCGATCGACTCGACGGGTGCCGCGGCCAGGTTCGTCACCGCCTCGGCGATGGCCATCCGCGCCGACGCAGCCGCGTCGATCACCGCCAGTGGCGTGCGCTCGCCCATCGCCAGCGCGTCGCCGCGATGGCCGCTGAAGTCCGCCAGGCCGATCGCGCAGTCGGCCACCGGAACCTGCCACGGACCGACCATCTGGTCGCGCGCGCACAGCCCGCCGACGGTGCGGTCACCGATGGTGATGAGGAACGACTTCGACGCGACCGCGGGCAGACGCAGCACGAGCGGCGCGACATCGGCCAGCGCCAGTCCGGCCACGTCGGCTTCGGGAAGTCGCCGCGCACGGCGCTGACCCGAGCGGTGCATGCGCGGCGGCTTGCCGAGCAGCACGTCCATCGGCATGTCGACCGGAGGTTCGGCGCCGGGCGACTCGAGCACGAGCCGGCGCTCGGCCGTCACCGTACCCACCACCGCATACGGGCTGCGCTCGCGTGCGCACAGGTAGTCGAACGTGGCCAGGGCGGCGGGCGCGATCGCGAGCACGTAGCGTTCCTGCGATTCGTTGCACCAGATCTCGGCGGGCGACAGGCCGCTGGCCAGCAGCGGGATGCGCGACAGGTCGAAGCGCGCGCCGCGGTGGGCCCCGTGCACCAGTTCCGGAAAAGCATTGGACAGGCCGCCCGCGCCGACGTCGTGGATCGACAGGATCGGGTTGTCGACGCCCATCGCGCGGCACGCGTCGAGCACCTCCTGCGCACGGCGCTGAATCTCGGCGTTGCCGCGCTGCACCGAGTCGAAGTCGAGCTCGGCGGTGTTGCTGCCCGAGCCCATGCTGGACGCGGCGCCGCCGCCGATGCCGATGCGCATGCCGGGTCCGCCGAGCTGGATCAGCAGCGTCCCGGCGGGCAGGTCGAGCTTCGTCGTGTGGGCGTCGTCGATGTTGCCGACGCCGCCCGCGATCATGATCGGCTTGTGATAG
>CAYGZN010000159.1:0-7064 GCA_964354355.1 uncultured Burkholderiaceae bacterium
CGCCGCCCAGCGGACTCGAGCCGTAGGCATTGCCGTGCTTGAGCGCGTCGCCCGAGCGGTCCACGCCGGGGCCCTTTCCGTACCACATCGCGAACACGCCGTCGACGGTGCGCGCCGGGTCCAGCGCCACCCGCTGCGTGCCCAGGCAGGCCGTTGCCGCCAGGTCCTCGTTGATCGCCGGCAGGAACTGCACGCCGGCGGTGTCCAGCTGCTGGCGGGCCTTCCACAGCTGCTGGTCCACCATGCCCAGCGGGCTGCCGCGATAGCCGGACACGAAGCCCGCTGTCTTCAGGCCCCGCGCCGCGTCCAGTGCCTTCTGGGCGAGCAGCATCCGCACCAGCGCCTGCGTGCCGGTCAGGAACACCTGGCCGGACGTGGCGGCCAGGTTGTCGGTCAACCGGTAATGGCCGTTGGGCAGCGCTTCGGGTGACGCGGCGGGCATCGCGTCCATCGTCGACTCCGGGGCGCCGTGCCGCTAGTCGCCGGCGACGATCGCCAGCCTCGCCAGCCCGGCCTCGAAATCGGCGCCCACCATCCGGTCCAGCAGCAGCCCGAACCAGCGCATCATCGGGTTGTTGCCGGCGTCCGAATCGAACGCCCACACTATCCGCGTGCCCTCGGGCACCGGCTCCAGCCGGAACTCGCCGGTCGCGCTCGAACCCATGTTCGTGAAGGCGATCGTGTAGCCGAGCCGTTTCGGCGGCTCGGCCTGAGTGAACCGCATGGTGCCGGAACCCTGGCTGCTCGACTTCCAGGACCAGCCGGCGCCGGCGCCGCTCGCCGGGCCGCTGTAGGTGATCTGCATGTCCGGGTCCTTCTGGTTCCACGGCGACCAGCGCTTCCACTCGCGCGGATCGGCGAGCAGCGGCCAGATCCGCTCGGGCGGTACCTTGACGACGCGGTCACGCTCGACGTGGTGGCTGCGGGGCAGCGCGAAGGAGATCGCGGCCAGCGCAATCAGTGCGACGAGCAGCCACTTCAAGAGTCGCAAAGCGATCCGCATCACCGTCTCCCCCGATCCGGCCTGACCTGTACGTGTGCGATCGGGCAACACCCATCCGTACGTTCGGCCTGATGCCGATCGCACGCCCAAGCCAACGCGACCGCGCTCAGATCGAACCAGTTTCCCAGATTACCTCACCGGAGACGGGGTCGGTGACCCCGAGCCCGCCGCCCAGGTCCTCGAGCGTGTCGCGAAACGAATCGAGCACGCCGATCATCCTGTCGCGGTTGGCAGCCATCGAGGCCATGCTGTCCCACTCGCCGACGACTGCATAGCGTCGATCGCCGGTCTTGATCATCACGAAGCGCCGCGCACCGGAAAAAGCCGGGGCTGCCCGACGGTGCGCATCGATGAATTCCTGCTCCCGCCCGGGCTTGACCCGGAAGCGGACGACGTTGACGGCTGGGGTCATGGTCTCCCCCCTTTCGGTGGTCGTGCGGCCACGGTGCGGGCCGCGGACTCCGATTCTGCGCCCGGGGTCCGGCACTTGTCACCCTGTCGAACTGCGGAGCGCACGTCGGCGTCGCGCGGCGATTCGTGCTACAAACACGGGTCGACAAGGAGGATTTCCATGGCTGAAGCATTCATCGTCGCCGCCGTGCGCACGGCCGGCGGCAAGAAGGGCGGCCGCCTGTCCGGCTGGCATCCCGCCGACCTGGCCGCGCAGGTGCTGGACGCGCTGGTCGCGCGCACCGGCGCCGATCCGGCGCTGATCGAGGACGTGATCATGGGCTGCGTCGGCCAGGCCGGCGAGCAGTCCGCCAACATCGGCCGCAATGCGGTGCTGGCCTCCAGGCTTCCCGAGAGCGTGCCCGGCACCTCGGTCGACCGGCAGTGCGGCTCGTCGCAGCAGGCGCTGCAGTTCGCCGCCCAGGCCGTGATGTCCGGCACGATGGACATCGTGATCGCTGCCGGCGTCGAGAGCATGAGCCGCGTGCCGATGGGCATGCCGACGTCGCTGCCGGCCAAGAACGGCATGGGGCACTACATGAGCCCGGCCATCCGCGCCCGCTATCCCGGCCCCGACTTCAGCCAGTTCCTCGGCGCCGAGATGATGGTCAAGAAGTACGGCCTCGTGAAGGACGATCTCGACCGCTATGCGCTGTCCAGCCACGAGCGCGCGATCGCCGCGACCAAGGCCGGCGCGTTCGCCGACGAGATCGTGCCGGTCGCGGTCAGGCTGGCCGACGGCACCACGACCGCCGAGCAGCACACGATCGACGAGGGCATCCGCTTCGACGCAAGCCTCGCCGGCATTTCGGCGGTGAAGATCATTCAGGAAGGCGGCGCCATCAGCGCTGCCAACGCGAGCCAGATCTGCGACGGCTCGGCCGGCCTGATGGTCTGCAACGAGCGCGGCCTGAAGACGCTGGGCGTCAAGCCGCTGGCGCGCGTGCACCACATGACGCTGATCGGCCACGACCCGGTGATCATGCTCGAGGCGCCGCTGCCGGCGACCGAACGGGCCCTGAAGAAGGCCGGCATGAAGATCGACGACATCGACCTGTTCGAGGTCAACGAGGCCTTCGCACCGGTGCCGCTGGCCTGGCTCAAGGCCACCGGCGCCGACCGCGAGCGGCTCAACGTCAACGGCGGCGCGATCGCGCTGGGCCACCCGCTGGGCGGCTCGGGCGCCAAGCTGATGACCACCCTGGTGCACGCGCTGCACAGGCGCGGCAAGCGCTACGGCCTGCAGACGATGTGCGAGGGTGGCGGCCTGGCCAACGTGACGATCGTCGAGCGGCTGTAGCGCGGCGGTTGCCGGTCAGGCCGGCTTCGGGTTGAACCCCATGATGGCCTTGACTTCGAGGAACTCCTCGAAGCCGTAGCGGCCCCACTCGCGGCCGTTGCCGGACTGCTTGTAGCCGCCGAACGGCGCGGCCGGGTCGGTCGGCGCGCCGTTGAGGTGGACGTTGCCGGTGCGCAGCCGGCGGGCGACCGCCTGCGCGCGCGCCGGGTCGGCCGACGACACGTAGCCCGAGAGCCCGTACGGGGTGTCGTTGGCGATGCGGATCGCGTCCTCTTCGTCCTTGTAGCCGATCAGCGAGATCACCGGCCCGAAGATCTCCTCGCGCGCGATCGTCATGTCGTTGGTCACGTGCGAGAACACGGTCGGCTTCACGAAGTAGCCGCGCTCCAGCCCGGCAGGCCGGCCCGGCCCGCCGGTCACGACGCGGGCGCCCTCGGCGATCCCCTTCTCGATCAGCGCCTGGATCTTTGCGTACTGGGCGGCCGACACGACCGGTCCCATCGTCGTGTCCTCGGCGCTCGGGTCGCCGACCTTGACGCGCTCGGCGCCTGCCTTGGCGATCGCCGCGGCCTCGTCCATGCGCGCCATCGGCACCAGCATCCGCGTGCCGGCGTTGCATGACTGGCCCGAGTTCATGCACATGCCGAACACGTCGCGCGCAATGGCCTTCTGGAAGTCGGCGTCGTCCAGGATGATGTTCGCGGACTTGCCGCCCAGTTCCTGCGATACCCGCTTCACCGTCGGCGCCGCGTTGCGCGCGACCTCGATGCCGGCGCGGGTCGAGCCGGTGAACGACATCATGTCGATGTCGGGGTGCGAGGACAGCGCCGCGCCGACCGTGGGGCCGTCGCCGTTGACCAGGTTGAACACGCCGGGGGGCACGCCCGCGTCGTGCAGGATCTGCGCAAACACGATCGCGTTGAACGGCGCGATCTCCGACGGCTTGAGCACCATCGTGCAGCCGGCCGCCAGCGCCGGGGCCACCTTGCAGACGATCTGGTTGATCGGCCAGTTCCACGGGGTGATCAGCCCGCACACCCCGACCGGCTCGCGCACCACGCGGGTCGTACCCAGGTCCTCCTCGAACTCGTAGGCCTTGAGCACCTTGAGCGTGCTCATCAGGTGGCCCAGCCCCGAGGGGGCCTGCGCGGCCTTGGCCAGCTTCATCGGCGCGCCCATCTCGGACGAGATCGTCTGGGCCAGCTCGCCGATGCGGTCCTTGTAGATCGCGATGATTCTTTCCAGCAGCGCGACGCGCGTCTCGCGGCTCGACTGCGACCAGCTCGGGAACGCCTTCTTCGCCGCCGCCACTGCGCGGTCGACGTCGGCCCGGGTGCCCATCGCGATGTGCCCGATCGGCTGCTCGGTGGCCGGATTGACGACCGCCAGGGTCTGGGTGCCGGCGGGGTCCACCCACTGGCCGTCGATGTAGAACTTCAGCTGATCCGCCATGGTCTGTGCTCGCTTGTGTCGGGGTGCGCCGGAACGGTCCCGCGCTGGAGACCGGATCATAGAGCAGAATGAACCGCCGCATTGACGTTGACGTAAACGTCAATTAGCCTAAGCCGGCGCTTTCGGCCAAGATGCCAGGGGCCGCGGCCGCCTCCGGAGACTCCCCGATGACCGACCTTTCCGACGCCAAGAAACTCGCCGAGTACCGGATGCAGAACAAGGTCCGCTTCGTGACCGCGGCGTCGCTGTTCGACGGGCACGACGCCTCGATCAACATCATGCGCCGGATCCTGCAGAGCATGGGCTGCGAGGTGATCCACCTCGGGCACAACCGCTCCGTGCAGGAGATCGTGGACTGCGCGCTGCAGGAGGACGTGCAGGGCATCGCCGTGTCGTCGTACCAGGGCGGCCACCTGGAGTACTTCCGGTACATGATCGACCTGCTGCGTGCCCACGGCGGCGCGCACATCAAGGTGTTCGGCGGCGGCGGCGGCGTCATCGTCGCGGGCGAGATCCGCGAGCTGCAGGACTACGGCGTCGAGCGCATCTACTCGCCCGAAGACGGCCAGCGCATGGGCCTGGCCGGCATGATCGGCGACATGATCGCGCGCTGCGACGTCGACCCCTCGGGTTACGCGCCGCCCTCGCCCGACGCGCTGCGCCCGCCCGCCGGCGCCAGCGCCCGCGACGAGGCGGGGCGCGCGGCGATCGCCGGCTCGCGCCGCGCGCTCGCGCAGCTGATCACGGCGCTGGAAAACGGCGTGCCGCCGGGCGGGCTCGACGCGGCGGGCTTCGCGGCGCTGCGGGCGGACCTGCACCGGCGGGCCGATACCGCCGCCACGCCCACGCTGGGCATCACCGGCACCGGCGGTGCCGGCAAGAGCTCGCTGACCGACGAACTGGTGCGCCGCTTCCGGCTGGACCAGGCCGACGCGCTGCGCATCGCCGTGATCTCGGTGGATCCCACTCGGCGCAAGTCGGGCGGCGCGCTGCTGGGCGACCGCATCCGCATGAACGCAATCAACCATCCGAACGTGTTCATGCGCTCGCTGGCCACCCGCGAGGCGGGCAGCGAGATCAGCCAGGCGCTGCCCGACGTGATCGCGGCCTGCAAGGTCGCCGGCTTCGACCTGATCGTCGTCGAGACCTCGGGCATCGGCCAGGGCGACGCGGCGATCGTGCCGCTGGTCGATGCATCGCTGTACGTGATGACGCCCGAGTTCGGCGCGGCCAGCCAGCTCGAGAAGATCGACATGCTGGACTTCGCCGATTTCGTGGCGATCAACAAGTTCGACCGCAAGGGCGCCATGGACGCGCTGCGCGACGTCGCCAAGCAGTACCAGCGCAACCGCGAGCAGTGGCACGTGCCGCCCGAGCGCATGCCCGTGTACGGCACGCAGGCCTCGCGGTTCAACGACGACGGCGTGACGGCGCTGTACGAGGGCATGCTGGGCCGCCTGGTCGAGCTCGGGCTGAAGCTGCCGCTGGGCGAGGAGATGCGCCGCGGCGAGGTGCTCAACGCTTCGGCCGCGCGCCACGGCGGCAGCGCGCCGGTCGCAGGCGTCGCCGCGGCGGCGCTGACCGAGACGGGCGCGGCGCCTGCCGCGCGCACCGGCGGTCGGCTGCCGGCCGTGCACGCGCGCCACTCGTCGACGCAGGTGGTCATCGTGCCGCCGGCGCGGGTGCGCTACCTGGCCGAGATCAGCGACGCGGTGCGCGGCTACAAGAAGCGCGCGCGCGAGCTGGCACGCCAGGCCCGCGAGATCCAGCAGCTGCGCGAGTCGGCGCGGATGCTCAACGAGGACGACCCGACCAAGAACGGCGCACGCGACACCGTGGCGGCGCTGGCCGGGCGCCGCGAGCAGCGGCTCGACCCGGCCGATCGCAAGCTGCTCGACATGTGGCCCGACATGCAGCGCGCCTACGCCGGCGACGAGTACGTCGTGAAGATCCGCGACCGCGAGATCCGCACCCGGATCACGCACACGTCGCTGTCGGGCACGCGCATCCGCAAGGTCGCGCTGCCCCGCTACGAGGACCACGGCGAGCTGCTGAAGTGGCTGATGCTGGAGAACGTGCCCGGTTCGTTCCCGTTCACCGCCGGGGTGTTCGCGTTCAAGCGCGAGAACGAGGACCCGACGCGGATGTTCGCCGGCGAGGGCGACGCGTTTCGCACCAACCGCCGCTTCAAGCTGCTGTCGGCCGGAATGCCGGCCAAACGCCTGTCTACCGCCTTCGACAGCGTCACGCTGTACGGCCACGAGCCCGACCTGCGCCCCGACATCTACGGCAAGGTCGGCAACTCGGGGGTCAGCATCGCGACGCTCGAGGACATGAAGGTGCTGTACGGCGGCTTCGACCTGTGCGATGCGGCCACCAGCGTCAGCATGACGATCAACGGCCCGGCGCCGACGATCCTGGCGATGTTCATGAACACCGCCATCGACCAGCAGCTCGCGAAGTTCGTCGCCGACAACCGGCGTCAGCCGACCGACGACGAGATCGCCAAGATCCGCGCGTGGACGCTGGCCAACGTGCGCGGCACGGTGCAGGCCGACATCCTGAAGGAGGACCAGGGACAGAACACCTGCATCTTCAGCACCGAGTTCAGCCTGAAGGTGATGGGCGACATCCAGGAGTACTTCGTGCACCACGACGTGCGCAACTTCTACTCGGTGTCGATCTCCGGCTATCACATCGCCGAGGCCGGAGCGAACCCGATCAGCCAGCTCGCCTTCACGCTTTCCAACGGCTTCACGTTCGTCGAGGCGTACCTGGCGCGCGGCATGCACATCGACGACTTTGCGCCGAACCTCTCCTTCTTCTTCAGCAACGGCATGGACCCCGAGTACACCGTGA
>CAYGZN010000160.1:0-7044 GCA_964354355.1 uncultured Burkholderiaceae bacterium
ACCCGATCGACGCCGAGCGCTGCCACCGCCTGGCCACGCAAGCGGCATCCCGGGCGGTCGGGTCGGGCCGGTAGGCTGCCCCGCTGGGGTCCGCCGGGCTGCCCCGCCCGACTACATCAGCACGATGTCGTATCGAGGGGGCGGATCGGGAGAGCGCAGGCGGGTCAACGACTTGCTGTCGACCTCTCGAAGCGTCCCGCTTCGAGCTACCCGTCTGGCCACTTGCGCGGCGTACGATCGCGCAGGATGCCGTGGGCCGCCGTGAGTCAATTCCAATGCGAGGCGCCTTCGGATGGGTCAGTTCACTCGTTCAATCGACGGCCGCATTCACGCTGACCACCCCGTCGAGCACGACTGCGGGGCCGGTTCCTCGCCCGGCGCGAAACAGGTCATTCACCCGCCGGCTCCGGCCTCGGCATGCCAGACAAGAAAGCGTCAGGCGTGATGATCGGGCAGCCTCCGACACGCCCGAGGCTCAGCAGGTCGGCATCGCCCGTCACCAGCGCCTGGGCTTTCCCGGCTGCGGCAAGGTGCAGAAAGGGCAGGTCGAACGCATCGCGGCCGACGGGCACCCTCGGCAAAGGCCGGGGAATCGTCACCACCAGCGCGTAGGGCAGGTAGTCGGCCAGCAACTCCTCCTGGTCCGCCGGATCGAGCTTGAACTTTGGGTAGGCCAGCACACGGACCAACTCCTGCGCCGTCACCGTGCTGACGAGCGGCACGCATCGCTCTGCCTGCCATGCCGAACGCAGCGGTGCCGTGGTGCTGCCCGCGAATACCAATGCCGACAACACGACGTTAGTGTCGAGCACCACGCGGGGTGGCCCGAGCTGGGCAGGTTGCCCGTGTCGACTGCGCGTCGTCATGGCCGCGTCGCTGGCCCGCTGCGTTCAGGAGCGCCGCTTGGTCGTGCGGGCCCGTGAGCCTTTCGCGCCCGGGGCCGATGCGACCGGCGCACGCGCCCAGGCTACCGCGTCGGCCACGTCCTGCTCGCCCAGCCCCAGTTGGGCCAGCTTGGCGCGCACAGCATCCCCGCGCTGAATGCGCACGGGCGTCAACACGATCTGGCCGTCACGTGCCTGCACCTCGTAGTACTCGGCGGGCCCGATGGCCTGGGTCACGCTCTTGGGCAGTGTGAGCTGGTTCTTGGAGGTGAGCTTGGCCAGCATGGTGGGTGTTCGTGAAAGTAAGGGATCCTTACTATATTCGATCGGCGCTCTGCCGTCGATCGGTTGGCACGAGCCCACCCGGGCCATCAGACCAGCCGTTGCTGCCCGTCCGGGTCTGCCGGCGGCGTCGCCTCCTGCGGCAAGACGTGCTCCAGCGCCCCCCGCACCCACTGGATCGACTCCATCGGCCGCGGCCGGTGGTCGATCTCGCGGCCGCAGCCGCGGTCGATCCAGGCCAGCGCCAGCCGCTCATAGACCGGCTGCCAGCCTTCGCCCGCGCGCAGCTGCATCAGCGGGTTCGGGAAGTAGTATCCGTTCCTCGTCCGCACCCACAGGCGGCGCGCGGGCTGGTAGCTGCTGTGCACCTCGGCGCGGGCCAGCACCTGGTTGGCGTAGGTGCGCTTGCGGCGCGGGTCCGGCCACAACCACGCCGGCAGCTCCTGCAGCACATCGTGCAGCTGATCGGCGAAGAAGCCGGACAGGTATCGATAGGGATCCAGCCGGCGCGTCACGCACTGCGACCACTGCGTCTTCAGCCCGGCCAGCATCAGCGTCAGCACCCAATACTCGCCCTGGTGGCGCTCCAGCCGCACCAGCCGCCCGTCTGTCTGCACGTCCAAGGCCGGCGGCGCCAGCAAGTCGAACAGCGCCGGCAGCCCGCTGCCCGCAAACGCGGCCTCGCGCATCGCGCGGCCGACGGCGTGGTCCCACGCCGTGTGGCCAAACTCGTCGCGCCGCTCGGGGTCGGCGCCCTTGGCCAGAAGCGCTGCCACGAGCGCCGCATTGCCGGCCATTGCCGCCAGCATCAGCGGTGTGGCGCCCACCGGTGTGGCGTGGTCGGGGCCGTGCGTGTCGGCGGCGCGCAGGAGGTCCTTGAAGTTCTTCGCCAGGTAGGGCTGCAGATGACGCTGGTGCACCGCGGCCACGCTGCGGCGCACCAGCTCCAGCCGTGCCAACGCGGGGCCTTCGAAGCGGTAGTGCGGGGGCAGCCGCGTGCCGGCGCCGGCGAACTCGCGCCCGTCCATCAGCCCGCGTGCCGCGGCGAAGCCTGTTTCGCCGAGACCTTGCACCCACTCGTGCTGGCCGTGCCAGAGGGCGTAGTCGAACAGGGTCTGCCGCGGCTTGCTGCTGGGGTTCTTGGGGTCCAGCGCCTTCGGCGCAAGTTCCTCCACCAGCGTGCGGCTCCACGGCGTCCACGGCACCGGTTTGCGCTGCAGGAAGGCGTCGCGGATGGCCTGCGCCTGCTCGGCCTTGCCCTGCAACTCGAGCCGGCGCGCCTCCTGCGCCCACTCGTCCTGGCTGGACTTGGCCACCGGCTGCGTCACCGCCTCGCCCGCGTGCAGGCCCAGCAGCGCCAGCAGCGGGTGGCCGGTGTCCTGCTCGACCAGCGTCAGCGTTTCCACCGCACGCGTCATCGCGACGTACAGCGCGTTGACCTGGAACTTGTACAGCTCCAGCGACTTGTCGGCCTTGTCGCGGGCGCGGCGGTAGTCGAGCTCGTCGCCTTGCAGGTCGCCTTCGCTCACGCCCTCGCATACCTCGGCATAGGCCTGGCGCTGGCCCGACACCAGCCTGAACAGCAGCACATGCGGGTACTCCAGGCCCTTGGCCTCGTGCACCGAAAACACCAGCGGCGAGTGGAAGGCCTGCCGCGCCGCGGGCTTGTCCTCGTCGCGCAGCACGATCACGGCGTGACGTGCCGATTGGCGGGTGGCCGCATCCAACTGCGCCAGCGTCTTGTCGCGGGCGTCGAGCAGCCGCACCTCGCCGGCCACGGCCGAGGTGCTGCGCACGAGGAAGTTGCTCTCGCGGTCCACCGAGCCGAACCGCGCCTGCTTGATCTTCAGCAGCCGGTTGGCCAACGCGGTGACGGCGCGCGTGTTGCGGAAGTTGGCCTGCAGCAGCTTCAGCGGCTGGCGTTGTGCCGCGTCGCCCGCCAAGCCCTGCCAGAACAGGCTCTTCAGCGCCGCCCAGCTGAAGAAGTTGGGGTGCACGATCTGGTGGCTGTCGCCGCACAGGATGAACTGCCCGGGGTGCTTCAGCAGCGCCAGCACCAGCGCCAGCTGCACGGGGGTGAGGTCCTGCACCTCGTCGATGACGACGAAGTCGTACAGCGGCCCCTGCTTCGCCGCGATGTCGATACGCCAAGCATGCGCGACCAGGTTGCTGTCGTGCAGGCCCGATTCGGCCAGCCAGGCGCGGTAACGCTGGAACAGGCCATGCGCCAGCTCGCGCTGCGCCGTGTTGAGCAGGCTCTGCCGCGTGCCCAGGGCCAGGTAGTCGGCCAGGGACAGCGGGCCTGAAGGCTGCGCGCCGATGACGCCGCGAAACTCCTCGAACAGCGCCTGCGCATCGATCTCGCCCAGCGACCGCGCGGTCTGGCGGTGCCGCTCGCACCAGGCGGCGAACATCGGCAGCGTGGCCTCGCGTCCCGGCGGCACGCGCAGCGTCTCGAGCAGTTCGCGGTAGCTGAGGAAGTCGACTTCCTGCTTCGAGTTCTCGAAGCCGTGCGCGGCGTGCAGCGCGCGAGCGCTCTGCGCGAGATAAGCCGACAGCGTGACGTACAGCACCCGGCCTTCGGCCTCGCGCAGCCGCGCCAACGTGACGGCCGTCTTGCCGGAGCCGGCCGAGCCGATCACCACCAGCGGCGCCGGCTGGCGGTAGGCCTCGTCCTGCGCCTCGTCGAAGACGATGGGCTTGTCCAGCAGCTCGAACTGCGTGCGGCCCGAACCCAGCCAGCGCAACGGCGTGGCCTCGGTGGCCAGGGCGGGGGCCTTCGCATCGGTGAGCGGTTCGCGCTCGATGCGCGATTCGTCCACCGTGGCGCCGCGCAGGAAGCGCGAGCGTTCGTAGGCGTGGTTCTCGATCACCTCCAGCGCCAGGCACACGGTCTCGCTGCCGCCTTCGGCTTCAGGCCGCTCGATGCGCGCGAACTGCAGCAGCAGCCGGTTGGCGTAGTCGAGCTTGGCACGGTAGTACGGCCCGGCGTGCAGTTTCTTCACGTCGGCCGAGCGGAAGTCGCCGGCCTCGATGGCGGCCTTGACCTTGTCGAACGCGGCCTTGACGCGGCGCAGGTTCAGGTCTTTGTATTGCAGCAGGCGCATGCGAACGGCGGTCGGAGTTCAATGGGCGACAGCCGCACGGCCGCGCGAACCAGCAGGCGACCCTGCACCCTCACGGCGTGCGGCGCGCACTGCGAACCGCACGCACTTCGTGCGCGGCAATGGCCAAGGCCTCAGCCTTGCTGCGCTGGGCGTGCCATCTGGCAGGGCGAACAAGGTCGAGGGTCTCCTTCACCGACCTCGGACGGGAAACAGGCGAGGTAGTG
The DNA here is from genome assembly GCA_964354355.1 of uncultured Burkholderiaceae bacterium. Taxonomy (GTDB): domain Bacteria; phylum Pseudomonadota; class Gammaproteobacteria; order Burkholderiales; family Burkholderiaceae_E; genus CAYGZN01. The sequence continues at coordinate 4,498 of CAYGZN010000160.1, forward strand.
GACAGGCGTTTCACGCAGGCTTCCGATTCATAGTCACACTCGTCGGTAGGGTAGCGCACCGCGCGACACCAGGCGCTGGGGGAAGCCGGCCCGAGTCGTTTGCCGAGCCGGCGCGCTGCACCGCCTGCAGAACCGGCGTGACCCGCTCCCAAGAAGGAGGTGGGGCATCGGCTGGTGAAGGCGATACGGCATCAAGCCGGGATTTGACAAGAGGCATGCACCATACGTTACCCCGTCGACATCGAACCTGGCACCGAGACCGAAGCATTCGGCGTCGCGGTACCTGACCTGCCCGGGGGTTTCTCGGCCGGTGACACGATGGAAGAGGCCTTCGCTGCCTGGATCGAAACCGCCCTTGATACGGGCAGGACATTCCTCAGCCGTCTAGCGTCGAGAGCCCTGAACAGCGGTTGCCACCCGAAAACGCATGGAAAATCAGGCGCCTGCGAGTGGCGCTTGGTCCGGGGTTCGACCCCGTGAACCGCTACATCAGCACGATGTCGTACTGCTCCTGCGAATAGAGCGTGTCCACCTGCAGCGAGATCGGCTTGCCGACCGCGTCGCCCAGCGCCGCCAGGTGCTGCGACTCCTCCTCGAGGAACAGGTCGATCACCGACTGCGAGGCGAGGATCCTGAATTCCTTGGGGTTGAACTGACGCGCCTCGCGCTGGATCTCGCGCATGATCTCGTAGCAGACGGTGCGGGCGGTCTTGATTTCGCCCTTGCCGGCGCAGGTCTGGCACGGCTCGCACAGCACGTGGGCCAGCGACTCGCGGGTCCGCTTGCGGGTCATCTCGACCAGGCCCAGCGACGTGAAGCCGTTGACCGAGGCCTTGGTGCGGTCGCGCGCCAGCGCGCGGCGCAGCTCGGCGAGCACGGCGTCCCGGTGCTCGCTGGTGCCCATGTCGATGAAGTCGATGATGATGATGCCGCCGAGGTTGCGCACCCGCAGCTGGCGCGCGATCGCATGCGCGGCCTCGAGGTTGGTCTTGAAGATGGTGTCGTCGAAGTTGCGTCCGCCGACGTAGCCACCGGTGTTGACGTCGATCGTCGTCATCGCCTCGGTCTGGTCCACGATCAGGTAGCCGCCGGACTTCAGGTCGACCCGGCGCGCCAGCGCCTTCTCGATCTCCTCCTCGACGCCGTGCAGGTCGAACAGCGGGCGCTCGCCGGTGTAGCGGCGCAGCTTGGCGACCAGCGACGGCATGTAGGTCCGCGCGAACTCCTGCAGCGCCTCGAACGCCGCCGGCGAGTCCACCAGGATGCCGGTGGTGCTGTCGCTGGCGATGTCGCGCAGCACGCGCTGCGACAGGCTGAGCTCCTGGTACAGCAGGGCCGGCGCCGGAAGGGACTTGCTGCCCTCGAGGATCTGCTGCCAGCGCCTGCGCAGGTACTCGATGTCGGCGAACAGCTCGGCCTCGCCGGCCACCTCGGCCATCGTGCGGATGATCACGCCGCCCTTTTCATCGGGCGGCATCAGCCGCTGGATCTTCTCGCGCAGCTGGGCACGCTCGGCCTCGTTCTCGATGCGCTGCGACACGCCGATGTGCGGATCCTGCGGCAGGTACACGAGCAGGCGGCCGGCGATGCTGACCTGCGTCGACAGCCGCGCGCCCTTGGTGCCGATCGGGTCCTTGATGACCTGCACCAGCAGCGGCTGGCTCTCGTAGAGGACCTTCTCGATCGGCAGCGGGTGCGCGCCGGCACGCGACTGCCACAGGTCGGCCACGTGCAGGAACGCGGCGCGGTCGAGCCCAATGTCGATGAATGCCGACTGCATGCCCGGCAGCACGCGGGACACCTTGCCGAGGTAGACGTTGCCCGCCAGGCCGCGGGTCGCCTCGCGCTCCAGGTGCAGCTCCTGCACCGCCCCCTGCTGCACGAGCGCAACCCGCGCTTCCTGCGGGGTCACGTTTACCAGGATGTCTTCGGTCATCGGCTACGCAGGGCTGGGCGGCGGCGCGCGGTCAGGGCAGCTGCATTCCGCAGCGGCGCAGCAGCGAGGCGGTTTCGAACAAGGGCAAACCCATGATACCGGAGTAGCTGCCCTCGATGCGGCGCACGAAGATCGCGGCCAGGCCCTGGATCGCGTAGGCGCCGGCCTTGCCGAAGGGCTCGCCGCTGGCCACGTACGCGTCGATCTCGTGCGGCGCGAGCCGGCGAAAGCCGACCCGCGACACGCTGGTCGATTGCTCGACGCCGCGATGCGAGGCGACCGCCACCGCCGTGAGCACGCGGTGGCGGCGTCCCGAGAGCGCCTGCAGCATTGCGCCAGCTTCGCCGGCGTCGCGCGGTTTGCCGAGCAGCCGCCCGCCCAGCGCCACCGTCGTGTCGGCGACCAGGATCGGTGCCGGCGCCAGGCCGCGGCGCGCGTGACGGGCCTGTGCGGCCTGGGCCTTCGCCGTCACGACACGTGATACGTAGTGCGTCGGGGACTCGCCGGTGAGCGCAACCTCGAGCGACTCCGGGTCCTCGTCGGGCCCCGGGGGCATCAGCTCGAAGCGCACGCCGATCTGTGCGAGCAGCTCCTGTCGCCGCGGGCTCTGG
>CAYGZN010000161.1:0-7042 GCA_964354355.1 uncultured Burkholderiaceae bacterium
CGGGGTCAGCACCGCCTCGATGTTCAGCGGCTCACCGGCCAGCGCCGGGCGCAGCAGGTCGCCGACCTTGAGCACGCCCAGGATGTGCTCCAGCCCGCCGCGGCACACCACCAGTCGCGAGTGCGGACTGCGCGCGAGCAGCTGGCGAATCTGGTCGTCGTCGTCGTCGAGGTCGACCGAGAAGATGTCCATTCGGGGCGTCATGATCGCGCCGACGCGCTGTTCGTCGAGTCGCAGCACGTTGGAGACGATTGCCTGCTCGCTCTCGTGGAAGACGCCCGCCTCGGCGCCCTGTTCCATCAGCACCTTGATCTCGTCGTCGGTCACCGGCGGCTCGTCGCTTCGGCGGGCGCCGAACAGGCGCAGGATCAGGTTGCTCGACGACGACAGCAGCCACACCAGCGGGCGCGCCGCGCCCGACAGCCAGATCATCGGGCGCGCCACGACCGACGCGATGCGCTCCGGCGCCAGCAGCGCCAGGCGCTTGGGCACCAGCTCGCCGATGACCACCGACAGGTAGGTGATGCCGGCGACCACCAGGGTGACCGCGACCGGGCGCGCATAGTGCTGCAGGCCCGGGAACACCGACAGCCACTCGGCCAGCGGCACGACCAGCAGGCCCTCGCCGATCGCGCCGCTGAGCACCCCGACCATCGTGATGCCGACCTGGATCGTCGACAGGAAGGCCGACGGGTCGTCATTGAGTCCGACCGCGGCGCTCGCGCCCGGCACGCCGTCGTCGGCCATGCGCTGCAACCGGGCCTTGCGGACCGACACGACGGCCATCTCCGACATGGCGAAAACCGCGTTCAGCAGGATCAGCAGCAGCAGTAGCAACAGGTCCATGGGGCAGGCAGGGGCCGCGACGGGGTGAGGATAGCACCGCGCTATCGTTGATCTGGCTCAAGTCCCTCGCCGCCGGGCTGTGCGACAGTCCAGCTAGCGGCAGTCCGCCGGACGCCGCAGGTTCGGTCACTGCAGTCCGTGGTACAGCAATCATGGTGCGAATGCCTGTCGAATCGTCGTTCAAGATCCCGCCGCCGGTTCGCGCCGGCGAATTGGCGCGATTGCCCGGTTCCGAAACACCGGGGGGCGCACGGGGCGATCGCCCCGAGGCTCGGACCCCAAGCGCGGCCAGCCTGCTGGGGCACCTGCCGCTGTTCGAGGGCGTGCGCGCCGACGAACTCGAACAGGTGGTCGCGGGCGCCGCGGTGCTGCGTCCGCGGGCGGGCGAGCGGCTGTTTGCGGCCGGCGACCGCGCCGACGCGCTCTACGTGGTGGTCAGCGGCCGGGTGCGTCTGCACCTGGGTCTGCATGCCCACGATCGCGTGATCGCCGTGATGGGCCGCGGCGACTGCATCGGCTTGGCCGTGCTTCTGGACGATTCGCACTACCCGGTCACGGCGCAGGTGGGCGAGGACAGCGTCGTGGTGCGCATCGATGCGGCCACGGTGCTCGAGACGCTGATGGCGCACCCGCTGGTATCGGTGCGGCTGATCCGCGACATGGGCGCCAAGCTGGCCTCGTTCGTGCGCGACATTGGCGGCTACACCCAGCAGACGGCGCGCGGGCGCGTGGCCGGGATGCTGGTCGATCTGCATCGGCGGGACGACTCGCACTCGGGGGCGATCACGTTCGGCGAGCCCAAGCGGCTGATCGCGTCGCGTCTGGCGATGACACCCGAGACGTTGTCGCGGGAGTTGCACGCGCTGGCCGAGCTGGGCCTGATCGAGTCCGAGCGCACGGCGTTTCGCGTCCTGGACCTGCCGGCGCTCGAGCGGGTCGCCGAGCACGACGCCCCGCGCAGGAAGGCGGATGCCGGCTGAGGTCGCGGACGCAGACACGCTGCGCGCGCCCGCGGACATGGCGAGCCTGCTGCGCGCGGCCGGCTGGCCGCCGCTGGTGCTGCGCGGGCGCAGCGTGCTGCCGATCGTGCAGGGCGGCATGGGGGTCGGGGTGTCGGCCCATCGGCTTGCAGGCGCGGTGGCCGCCCACGGCGCAGTCGGAACCCTGTCGTCGGTCGATCTGCGCCGGCATCACCCGGACCTGATGGCCGCAACTGCGCACCTGCCCGCCGGGCCCGACGCCAAGGCGGCGATCGACGAAGCGAACCGGGTGGCGCTGGATCGGGAGGTCCGCGCGGCGCGCGAGCGCGCCGGGGGCCACGGGCTGATCGCCGTCAACGTGATGCGCGCGGTGTCGGCCTACCCGCAGTACGTCCGCCAGGCCTGCCGCAGCGGCGCCGACGCGATCGTGGTCGGTGCCGGCCTGCCGCTGGACCTGCCCGAACTCACGGCGGACTGGCCTTCGGTCGCGCTGATCCCGATCCTGTCGGACCTGCGCGGAATCCAGCTGCTGGTGCGCAAGTGGGAACGGCGCGGTCGGTTGCCCGATGCGATCGTCATCGAGCATCCCCGCCACGCGGGCGGCCACCTGGGCGCAACGCGCCTGGACGAGCTCGACGATCCCCGGTTCGACTTCGAGACGGTGATCCCGCAGGCCCGCGCCTGGTTCGAGCAGGCGGGACTCGGGCGCGACGCGATCGCGCTGATCCCGGCGGGGGGCATCGACAGCCACACGCGCATTGCCGAACTGATTGCGCTGGGCGCCTCGGCGGTGCAGCTGGGCACGGCGTTCGCCGTCACCGAGGAGGGCGACGCCCATATCGAGTTCAAGCGGGTGCTGGCCGGCGCCGCGCGCGAACAGGTGATGGAGTTCATGAGCGTCGCGGGCCTGCCTGCGCGCGCGGTGCGTACCCCCTGGCTCGAGAAGCACCTGGCCGCGCAGCCGCGCAAGGCCGAGCTCGCGCGCAAGAAGGCACGCTGCGTGATGTCGTTCGACTGCCTGATCCAGTGCGGGTTGCGCGACGGGATCGGCAAGTACGGCCAGTTCTGCATCGACCGGCAGCTCGCCGCGGCGATGAACGGGGACGTCAAGACGGGGCTGTTCTTTCGCGGGGCCGGCGCGCTGCCGCTGGGCCAGCGGATCGCTCCGGTGCGCGAGCTGCTTCAGGCGCTGCTGTCGGGCGTGCCCGCCGAGCCGTTGCCGCAGTCCTGAGGGCACCCCGTCTCGGCGGTGCCGGTCTCGATCTGCAGCGTGGCGTGATCGATGCGGAACGCCGCGCGCAGCGCCGTGCTGGCCTGCATCAGAAAAGTGTCGCCTGGATGACCGCCCGGCATCACCAGGTGCGCGGTCAGGGCCACGCCCGACGTGCTCAGCGCCCAGATGTGCAGGTCGTGCAGGCTGTCGACGCCCGGCAGCGCGAGCAGGTGGCGGCGTACCGCGTCCGGATCGATCGAGTCGGGCACGGCGTCCATCGCCAGCCGCAGCGACTCGCGCAGCAGCGACGTGGTACCGACGCCGACGATCCCCGCGATGGCCAGGCCGATCAGCGGGTCCAGCCAGAGCCAGCCGGTGCGCCACACCAGCAGGCCACCGACCACGACGCCGGCCGACACCGCGGCGTCGGCCACCATGTGCAGGTACGCTCCGCGCAGGTTCAGGTCGTCGCGCTGCCCGGACGCGAACAGCCACGCCGTCATCGCGTTGATCGCGATCCCGATCGAGGCGACCCCGACCATCATGCCCGCGTCGACCGGCGGCGGCGCCGACAGCCGCCCCACGGCCTCCCAGGCCATCGCCCCCAGCGCGGCCAGCAGCATCACCGCATTGATCAGCGCGGCGAGAATCGTGCCGCGCCGCCAGCCGTAGGTGCGCCGGCGGCTGGTCGGCAGCCGCGCTGCCCACATCCCGGCCCACGCGAGCGCCAGCGCGAGGACGTCCCCCAGGTTGTGGCCCGCGTCGGCCAGCAGGGCCAGCGACCCCGATATCCAGCCCGCGACCGCCTCGACCGCCACGAAGACCGCGTTCAGCCCGATGCCGATGACGAACGCGCGATCGAAGCGCTGCGGCGCACCGTGCGAGTGCCTGCCCAGCCCTGCGTGACGATGGCCGTCGTGCCCGTGCCTGTGGCCGCGCCCGTGGCCGTCGTCGCGGCCGTCGTCATGGCCGTCGTCGCGGCCGCGGCGTGCGAGGGCCGGGTCCTGCGCGGGATGGCCGTGTGGGCCGTGCGGGTGCTGGCCGGGCGGGTCCATGGCGCGACTATAAGGCAAGCGCGCGTGCGCGTGCCGGCGGCCGGACGATGTCGTAGACTGCCACGCTGCTACGAGGCAACGCCGATGATCGACGACTGGACCTGCCGAACGGGCTGCGCCGGCAGCCGGCGCCTGCCGCTCCCCGGTTCATGAGCTGGCTGCCGGCGCCGCTGCTGATCCTGCACCTCGCCGTGTTCGTCGCGGTGATGCTGCGGATCCTTGCGCGCCGCACGACACCCGGCGTGGCGATGGCCTGGCTGCTGTTCGTGCTGCTGGTCCCGGTGGCGGGAATCACGCTGTACGTGATGGTCGGCGAGCGGCGGCTCGGCCGGCGCTGGATCGAGCGCGCCGAGGCCGAGCGCGAGGCGCTGTCGCGCCGCTATGTCAGCCTGTCCGCCGCGTCGGGCCTGGCGCCCGAGGCCGTCGGTCCGATGGGCGCGCAGGTCGCACGCCTGGCGCAGTCGCTGGTCGGCATCCCGCCGATGCGCGGCCACGCGGTGACGCTGCTCTCGAGCAGCGACCGGATCCTGCGCTCGATGATCGACGACGTGGAGGCGTGCCAGACCCGATGCGTGCTCGAGTTCTACATCTGGCACGAAGGTGGCCTGGTCGACGCGCTGATCGACGGGCTCAAGCGCGCGGCGCGCCGTGGCGTCAGGGTCCGCGCGCTGATGGACGGCCTGGGCAGCCGGCCGTTCGTGATGCGCGGCGCGATCGGGCCGATGCGCGACGCCGGGATCGAGGTGGTCGTCGTGCTGCCTGCCAGCGCGCTGCGCATGCTGGTGGCGCGCGCGGACCTGCGGGACCATCGCAAGATCGCGGTGTTCGACGATCGGGTCGCCTACACCGGCAGCTTCAACCTCGCGGATCCCCGCCACTTCAAGCGCGAAGCCGGGGTCGGCGAATGGATCGACGCGATGGTGCGCGTCCAGGGTCCTGCCAGCGCGCTGCTGGCTTCGATCTCCGACACCATGGCCCGGCTGCAGATGGGGGCGCGGCTGCGCGATGCCCGGCCCGAGGCCGGCGCGTCCGGGCCGCTGCCGGCCGAGGGCCCGCCGGCGGTCCGCGAACGGGTCACCGACGCAGGCGACGTCAAGCTGCAGCCGTTCCCGTCGGGGCCCGGATTCGCGTTCCACCACGTCGAATCGGTGGTGCTGACCGCGATCTACGCGGCACGGCGCGAGATCGTGCTCACCACGCCGTACTTCGCGCCGGGCGAGTCGGTCGTCACGGCGCTGCGCTCGGCGGCGCACCGTGGCGTGGCCGTCACGCTGGTGGTCCCGCGCCACTGCGACTCGCGGCTCGTGCAGTTCGCCAGCGCGTCGTACTTCGACGAGCTGCTGGCCGCCGGCGTGCAGATCCAGCGCTTCGACGGCGGACTGCTGCACACCAAGAGCCTGGTCATCGATCGGGAGATGTCCGTCTTCGGGACGGTCAACTTCGACCTGCGCAGCTTCCATCTGAACTTCGAGCTGTCGCTGCTGGTCTACGACCGCGCGTTCGCCGCCGAGCTGCTGGCGCTGCAGCAGCGTTACCTGCTCGACTGCGAACCGCTCGACCTGGGCCCCTGGCGCGGCCGGCCGTTCTGGCGGCGGGTGGTGGAGAACGCCGCGCAGCTCGCCTCGCCGCTGCTCTAGTCGCGCCCGGGCAACATCCGCTGCAGGAACCGGTGGCGCTCGAAGACGTGCTTCTTCAGGCCGAGCCCGACGTGCCACGAGACGACCACCACCGCGCCGTATGCGAGTGCGACGTGCGCCGCGCGGGCCAGCCCGGCGAGCGTCTCGTGCCTGCCGACCGGGTCGGGCAGGTCGTGCAGGCCGAACAGCCGGATGCCGTAGCCGCCGGCCGTCACGAACAGGTAGCCGCTGGCCGGCAGCAGGAACATCAGCGCATACAGCATCGTTTCGAGCCGATGCGTGATCGCACGCTCGACGGACGTCAACGCGTCGGACCACTCGGGAAGCGGTGTGGTCCGACGCCACACCAGCCGGGCCAGCGCCAGCGTCACCACCACCAGCCCGATCGACTTGTGCCAGTTGTAGAGCGTGTCCTGGTCCATGCCGAGCACGCTCGCGTCGCGACCCAGCCGCGTCATCACATTGGCCCCCAGGTACTGGTAGACGATCAGCACGAACATCGACCAGTGCAGGCCCTTGCTGACGGCCCCGTATCGCGTCGTCGTGTTCTTCAGCGGCATGGCCGCAGATGCTACCGCCAATCGCACGCGCGTGGCAGCCTTGGCCAGTCGCGCGTGTTTCTGGGATGATGCGCACCAGGGGAGGGCATCACTTGACACAAGACGTGGGCGTCGGGGCCGCGGCGCTGAGCTTCATGGGCGGCCTCGACGCGTTGTTCCTGTACCTCGAATCGGCCGACACGCCGATGCACGTCGGCTCGTTGCACCGCTTCAGCCTTCCGGCGGGATTCGAGGGCGACGTGCTCGACCACTTCAGGGAGCAGATCCGCACGCGGATGCACCTGTCCGAGGTGCTCACGCGCAAGCTCGCGTCGATGCCGCTGGGCATCGCGAACCCGGCGTGGGTCGACGACGACGAGGTCGACCTCGAGTACCACGTGCGCCGCATGCGGCTGCCCCCGCCGGGCAGCCAGGCGCAGCTCGAAGACCTGGCCGCGCGGCTGCACGCCCGCCTGCTCGACCGCACCCGGCCGCTGTGGGAAATGGTCGTCGTCGAGGGCCTGGCCAACGGCGAGATCGGCTTCTACGCGAAGGTGCACCACGCCGGGCTCGACGGCCAGGCAGGCGTCGCGCTGGCGCAGGCCCTCTACGATCTGGCGCCCGACGCCGGCGGGGCCGCGTCGCCCGGCGGATCGACCGGGCCGGGGCCGGCCGGACCGGGGGCGGCCGCCGTGCATCACGATCCGCCGGGGCGCGTGCGGCTGCTCGCTGGCAGCCTGCGCAATAATGCCTCGCAGCTGCTTGCCCTTGG
>CAYGZN010000162.1:0-7012 GCA_964354355.1 uncultured Burkholderiaceae bacterium
CGGCTGTTGTAGCTGATGTTCCACCAGCCCACGTCGTCGCCCCAGAGGATCAGGATGTTCGGTTTCTTTGCAGCCATGCGTAGTGCTCCTTGTGTGGGTGGTTTGCGTCGGTCAATCAGCGTACAAGCGTGTCGTCGTCATCTCGAGCGCCGCTAGGCGAGATTCAGTAGCACGGCAAAGAAGGCGAACAGTCCGATCAGGATCAGAAGGATCGCGGTGGCATCGAGCGGCGAGTGTTTCCCTTCCTGCGTCATGCCGGCGATGGCTGCGAAGCTCCCTCCCCACAGGTAACGAAGCGTCCAGCGATACTCGCGCACTGCAACGACCGCCGGCGAGACGGCCGTGCGCAGGCAGGCCATCATCGTGCGTTCGACCGCGAGCCGCGTGCGCAGCCACGCAAAGTGGCTCTCTGCCGTCACGCGGACGTCGAATCGATCGGAATGGCCGCTGACGGGTTGATCGCTCATCGAATGGACATCGTCGTCGGACAGGTTCGCCGGGTCGGATCTTATGCTTTTCCCTGCGCTTCGCCAACGGGGGGCCGGGCGAGCCATGCGGTGGCCGCCGCCACCGCGCGGTTCATCGCGGCGCCGAGTTGTGGCGTGGCCACGAAGACGTTCTCCTCGCCGATGAGATCCATCACCCCGGTCTTGGCAAGCTGATCCCGCACGTTCTGATCCACCCCGACCAGCATCAGCTTGCTCTGACGGTCATGCAGCGCCTGGGCGTAGCGCTGCAACACGGTCACGAACGTGCTCCCGATCTCGCTCTTGCCGCGCAGGTTGATCGCGACCACGGCGTGGGTGGTGTCGCCGACGGCCGGCAGCATCTCTTCCATGTTCTTGGCCGCGGCGAAGAACAGGCTGCCATAGACGTGCAGGAAGGTCAGCTGGTGGCTCGGCAACTGCCTGGGCGGGGGCCGCTCCAGTGGAAACCCTTGCGGCTGCAGCACCCACTGGGTGACGACGACCTTGTTCGACTGGCGAACGGTCTGCAGCAGGATGCTCAGGGCCACGCCGACCAGGACCGCGAATTGCAGGGGAACGACCAAGGTCGCCACGAACGTGACCACCATGACCACCCGCGAAATCCTGCCCGTTTTCCAAGTCGTCACCGCCTGCTCGACGCGCAGGCCCTGGCAGCCGGCCACGATCAGCAAGGCGGCCAGCGCCGGCATGGGCACCCGCTCGACCAGGGGTGCGGCCAGCAGCACGATGACGGCCACGAACAGGCCGACGAAGATGTTGCCCCAGCGCGATCGGGCGCCCGCGCCCATCAGCAGTGCCGTGCCCGAGACCGACCCGCCGGCCGGAATCCCGCCGACCAGTCCGGTCGCGATGTTGGCGGCGCCCTGGCCCAGAAAGTCGCGCGACACGTCCGGGTACCGACCGTCGGGATTGGGGGTGCCCTGGCTGACGCCGGCGCCCTGGACCAGGCCGATGATGGCCACGGAGAAGGCGGGCAGGATCAGCGACACGATGAGCGCCGGCTCAGGAAGGACCAGCTGGGGCAGGGAGCGCGTGATCGCGGCGATGTCACCGACCGTCGGCACGGTGCCGAAGCTGGCGGACGCGGCCAGGGACGGAAGGGTCAGAATGGTCAGCAATACGGTCGCGACGGCGATGGCGATGATGAAGGCGAACCGCCGCAACGGCTTCAGCACTAACAGCAGGACCATCAGACCCAGCGTCACCCCGCCGATGATCGTCGTGTGCAGGTCGATCTGGCCGATCCGCAGCAGAAGGTCCAGCGCCTGGGCCACCCTGTTCGAGAACGTGCTCCGGTAACCCGTCAGGTCGCTCAGCTGGCCCAGGATGATCAGCACGGCCACGCCGTTGAGAAAGCCCGTCATCACCGCGTTGGACACGAACCGGATCAGGAATCCGAGCCGGAACAGCCCTGCCAGCAGCTGGATCACACCGACCAGGAACACCAGCGCGATCAACGCCGGCACCTTCTGGCCGGCCGGGAAGTCCACCAGCACGACGCCGGCGGCCACCGACAGAGCGGCGGTGCTCGAGACGTTCATGAAGACCGAGCTGCTGAAGACGGCGCCCACGGGCACGGCGACCATCAGCGTGTAGATGCCAAGCACCGGGTTGACCATCGCCAGCAGCGCGTGTGCCATGGCCTGGGGCACGTTGACCACCGCAAAGGTGAGCGCAGCGATCAGGTCGGCCACCAGATAGCGGCGCTCGGGCCTCAGTTGCCGCGCGGCGGCGAGAAGCCGTTGCCTGCGTGTCGTCATGGCCATCTGTCCTCGAATGCGAGCCCGATCATCGGGGGTCGCTGCCCGAGCCATCGCCGCGCCACCTGCGTGCGACTCGCGTGACCAGCCCGCGCAGCAGCAGGTAGGGCAAGAAGGCGAGCAGGACCGCGACGATGACGGCCTCCGCGGGATGGAACGTGTCGAACACGATGTACTGGTAGATCACGTCCATGCCCAGGCCCAGCAGCAGGACCCGCGCGGTGGCGATCAGCCCCTCGTGCAGGCGGGTGCCGCGCCTGGCCGGATCGGTGAGGATCGTCCAGAAGTAGGGAGCGCGACCGATCCGCGCGTCCGCGAGGCCGTCGCGCAGCGCGACGATTGTCACCATGACGGGCTGGAGGATGAAGCGGAACGTCATCGGCCCGGCCGGACGATCGAGCAGGTTCTGCCAGAGGCGCTCGAAGGCCGGCACCGACAGGCCATACAACGCGATGCCGACCACGACGAACGAAATCATCAGCACGACGACCAGTCGCGCCAGCAGAACCTGCGTCTTCGTTGGCTCCTTCTGCATCGCCTGATCCCGTGCGTTGTCGCGCCACAGCCGAAGCCGGCCCATGTGGCGGTCCGACAGGGCCGATGCCGCCCGCCCCTGCGCCTGGGGAATCCCCAACCGGCGGACGACCGGCCGATATCATAGCCGTCCTCGACGACGCGGGTGTCGAGCCGCGGCGGCGCGCGAGGGTGCAGGACGCGGTCCGCGCCCACGAGCACCCCGTGAAGGCGTCGCCGCGAGTCGCCGCGATCGATACACTGGCGAACACCGAAGAGCCCTGCAAGGTCGGACGTGACACAGCCAATGCCCCCGGCGACCTGCTTCGTCGAGCGGTCTGGAATCCCGGAGCCCCGTGCCGCGAAGCGCGCCCCGCGCGGGCGCCTTCGGCTTCCGACGCGACGGTTTCGGTGATCCGCTGGCGCAGCGTCGTTGCCGCCCTGGCGGGGCTCGTCGGACTGGCGCTCGTGGCGATCGTCGCGGGGGTGGTGTTCGGCGTCACGATCGACGCTTCGCGCTGGCGCGACAGTGCCGCGCAGAGGCTGAGCGCGGCCTTCGGGCGCCCGGTCGCCCTGGAGGGCGTCGTCGAGCTGACGCTGGGCCGCGGGCCGGCGCTGCACGTCGGCGGCGTACGCATCCTGAACCCGCCCGGGTTCGCGGCACCGGCGTTGTTTGCGGCCGACCAGGTGCGCGTGCGGTTCGACCTGCTCGACGCCCTGCGCGGTCGGCTGCACATCCTCGGCGTCGAGGCGACCGATGTCCGCCTGTGGCTGGAGCGCGCTGCGGATGGCCGCACCAGCTGGGCGCCGGCGCCGCGCAGCGGGCCCGGCTTTCCTCTGGAGGCGATCGCCGTCGGACACGTCCTGCTGCGCGGGCTCGCCATCGACTACCACGATGCCGGTTCGACGACGCGGCGCACCTTCGAGCTGGACGAGGTGTCCGGCAGCGCGCGGTGGAACGAGCCGCTGCGGCTGGCGCTGCGTGGCCGCGCGGGCCCGCAGGTGGCGGACGCGCTCACGCTCGAGGCCGGCCCAGCCCAGCTCGTCCGGGATGCATCGGCGCAGTGGCCGTTCACGCTCGACTTCGAAGCGCCCGGCACGCGTGTGCACGCAGCCGGCCGGTTCGACGCGGCCACCAGTGAGGCACGCTTCGAATTCGGCGCCGGTACCGAGGACCTCGCGTCGCTCGAACGGCTGCTCGACTCGAGGCTGCCACAGCTCGGCGCCGCAGCACTGCGCGGTACGGTCGTCGCCGCGCCCGGCGCAGTCACGTTCACCGACCTGCGAGGCACGCTTGGCCCGTCCGACCTCTCCGGGCACCTCGCGCTCGCATTCGGCGGCGTGCGACCGCGCCTGAGTGGCGCGCTGAGTGTCGCCACCCTCGATCTGCGCCCGTTCCTGGCGGCCGTCCAGGATCCGCAGGACGAATCGGTCGGCGTCGACGCGTCGACGCGGCAGGTGCTCCCCCTGCGCGGCCTCGTGCCGGTCGACGTCGACGTCGACCTGAGCGTGGGTCGCTCGATCGGACTGCCCGTCGAGGTTCGCGACGCGAGGCTCGGGCTCAGCGCGGGCACGCGCGGTGTGCGCATGCCGATCCGGGCGACGGTTGCCGGGCAGCCGTTGTCGGGTCATTTCGAGCTCGACACCGACGCGGCGACGCCGACGCTCGCGATCCGGTTCGATGCGACCGACGTCGCGCTCGGCAGCGAGGGGCGCGCTCTGATGGGCCCCGCCGGCATCGAAGGCACGCTGGGGCGTGTCGGCCTGCGCCTCGGCGGGCGTGGCGAGACGCTTGGATCGCTGATGCGCGACCTCGAGTTCGCGCTCACCGTGGCGGGCGCGCGATTGAGCTACGGCAACGGTGCCGGCGGGCGCGCGATCGCCTTCACGCTCGACACGCTGGACGTCGTGGCGCCTCGCGGCGAACGGCTGCGAGGCAGCGCACGCGGTACGCTGCTCGGCGAGCGCGCGAAGCTCGCCATCCTCGGCGGCACGCTGCCCGCCCTGCTGCGCGAGCCCGCGACGCCCGTCGAACTCGACCTCGCGACCGCCGAGGCCAGGCTGCACGTCGCGGGCATCGTCGCGCGCCCCGAGGCGACGCGCGACACGGATCTCACCTTCGGCTTTCGAGCCCGCCGCTCGGGGGATCTGGCGCGTTGGCTGGGTGTCGCGCCGGAGTCGAACCTGCCCGTCGACGTGCGCGGGCGCGTGCGGATCGCCCGCGACGCGTGGCATCTCGACGGAGCGACGCTCGCGCTCGGCCGCAGCGAGCTGACGATCGACGTCCGTCGAAGCCGCTTCGGTGCCAGGCCGACCCTCGATGCGGCGGTGCGCAGTCGGCTGATCGACGTGCCGGAACTTGCGACGCTGCGCACGGCTGCCGTGGCCCGCGGCACGCCCGGCGCGCGCATCGATGTGCCGATTCTGCCGCGTGCCGTGGACCTCGCGGATGCCGACGTCGGCCTGGCGCTGGAGCGCGTGGCCCTGGGCCGCGTCGATCTGGTGGGCGTCGGCATCGCCGCCCGCACCCGCGAAGGGCGCCTGTTGCCGTCATCGATCGCCGGCCGGTTCGCCGGCACGGCCTTCGAGGGGATCGTCGCCCTCGACCTGCGCGGCGAGGCGCCCGAGGCGAGGCTCGATGTCACCACCGGCCGGATCGACGTCGGCGCGCTGCTGCGCGAGCTGCGCGCTGCCGAGGACATCGACGGGCACGCCGACGCGCTGCGCCTCGCGCTGCACGCGCGCGGCAACACCCTGCGCGAGTTGGCCGGACACGCGTCGCTCGAGGCCCGTGCGACCGGCGGCAGCATCACCGTGCGGGGCGCTGCAGCGCGCCCCGTCGCCGAGATCCGCGTCACCGAGGCGCTCGTTGGTGCGCCCGCCGGCGCGCCCATCCAGATCCGGCTCGAGGGCACGCTCGACGAGACGCCGGTCGACATCGAGGTCGCCAGCGGCACGCTCGCGGACTTCGCGCGCGATTCGACGCGCCTGCCGTTCTCCCTGGCTGCGAATGCGGCAGGGGCGCGCCTGGCGCTCGAGGGCGAGGTGGCGCTGCCCCTCGGACGCGCGGGACAGCTCACGTTCGAGATGAGCGGCGAGCGGCTCGACACCCTCAACGAGCTCGCCCGGGTCGAGCTGCCCCCGTGGGGACCCTGGTCGCTTCGCGGCCCCATCCGCATGACGCCGACCGGCTACGAATTGCAGGGGCTGACCGTGCGGGTCGCACAGACCCGGCTCGACGGAACCGGCTCACTCGATGTGACCGGGCCGCGGCCGCGTCTCGATGTGCGCGTGAGCGCGCCCGTCATCCAACTCGACGACTTCCCGATGCCGCAGCGCCTCACGGATGCACCCCCGACGCCGCCCACCGCGGCGGACGTGCGCGCGACGGCACGCAACGTGACCCGGCAGACGCAGCGACTGCTGAGCGCCGGGTTCCTGCGCCGGCTCGACGCCACCGTCGATGTCCAGGCGCAGGAGCTGCGCTCCGGCTCCGACCGGCTGGCCGACGCGGCGTTGCGCTTCCAGGTCGAGGACGGGCGCTTCGGCCTCGGCCCCGCCCAGGTCAACCTCGCCGGGGGAAGAATGCAGCTCTCCGGCTCGTTCGAGCCGACCGCATCGGAGGTCGCGCTCGTCGCACGCGCCGACGTCGAGAACTTCGACTACGGCGTCATCGCGCGATTCCTCGGCCGGGGCGACGACATCCAGGGCCGCCTCAGCCTGAATCTGGAGCTCGCGGGCAGGGCGCCTTCGCTGGACACGATCATGCATCATGCCGACGCAACGATGGACATCGCCGTGTGGCCCACGGACCTGCGCGGCGGCATCGTCAGACTCTGGTCGTTGAACTTCATGCTCGTGCTGCTGCCCATGTTCGATCCGGGCTGGCAATCGCAGGTCAACTGCATCGTGGGCCGGTTCGACCTCAAGGACGGCAAGCTCACCGACGACAAGCTCGTGATCGACACGAACCGCGTGCGCATTCGCGGCATGGGCGACGCGAGCGTCGAGACCGGGCAGGTCGCGCTGGTCTTTCGCCCGCGCGCAAAGGGCTTCGCGCTGTTTCGCCTGCAGACCCCGTTGCGGGTCAGCGGCACGCTCGACGACTATCGGATCGGCATCGACCGGCGCGACATGATCGAATCGGTTCTGCGCATGGTCGCGTCGCCGATTCTGGTCCCGCTCGAGTACTTGACCCTGGGCCCGCTGCCGCGCGACGGTGCGGACGTGTGCACCGACCCGCTGCGAACA
>CAYGZN010000163.1:0-7011 GCA_964354355.1 uncultured Burkholderiaceae bacterium
CCGCCGGCGAACGCCGGGTGGCCGCGGCGGGCCGCAACGGATCGACCGCGGGACTCATCGGGGCGACTTCGGGATTCATCGGGGCGACAGCGGGATTCATGGCTTCACCGGATCGGTTGTGGGATGCCTGCATTGTCCGCCCGCACATCGCGCACAACCATTCCAGAATCGTGCATAAAACGTATACAGTTTCGCATGCCTGCCGATGTCTTCGACTGGTCGCTGGTCAGGAGCTTCGTCGCCGCGCTCGACGCCGGCAGCGTGACCGGGGCCGCCCGCCGCCTCGGCGCACGCCAGCCGACGGTGTCGCGGCACATCGCCGAGCTCGAGGCGCAGCTCGAGGTGCCGCTGTTCGAGCGCACCGGGCGAGGGCTCACGCCGACGGCCGCCGCGCTGGCGATCGCCGAAGCCGCCCGCGGCATGAAGGCCGATGCGGACAACCTGGCGCGCCTGGTCAAGGGGCAGACCGAGGCGGCCGCCGGCACCGTTCGTCTCACCACCAGCCAGGTGGCCGCCAGCTACCTGCTTCCGCCGGTTCTGGCGGCGCTGCAGCGCGAGGAGCCGGCGATCCGGATCGAGCTGGTGGTGTCCAACCCGCTGAGCAACCTGTTGCGGCGCGAGGCCGACATCGCCGTGCGCATGGTTCGACCGGCACAGGGATCCGTGGTCGCCCGAAAGGTGGGCGAGTTGCCGATCGTGGCTTGCGCGCACGAAGACTACCTGCAGCGCGCGGGCACACCCCGCCAGCCGCCGGAGTTGCTGCAGCACCGGCTGATCGGTTACGACCGCGACGAGACGATCGTGCGCGGCTTCGCGAAGCGCGGCCTGCCGATCGCCCGCGAGCAGTTCTCGATCCGAACCGACGACCAGGTGGCCTACGGCAGGCTGGTGGCCGCAGGCGCGGGCATCGGCTTCGTCGCGCGCTACAACCTGCGCGACCTGCCCGGGGTGGTCGAGGTGCTGCCGACGCTGCGGATTCCTGCCCTGCCGTGCTGGCTCGCCGTGCATCGCGAGATTCGCGGCAGCCGCGTGGTGCGACGTGTCTACGACTTCCTGGCCACGACGCTGCCGGATGTGCTGGCGACTGGCAAGATAGCGCCTTCGACGAGGAGACAGCCTTGAACAGACGCCACGCCCTGGTCCGATTCGCCGGACTCGCCGCCCTCCCCGCCCTGCCCCTGCCCGCCCGGGCCCAGGCGACGAAGGCCGTGTTCGGCTACACCGCGGTGACCGACTTCGCATCGGTGTTCGTCGCCAAGGAGGAGGGGTACTTCGCCCGGCGCAACCTCGACCTGGAGCTGAAGTTCATCCCGCTGAATTCGACGATCCCTGCGGCGATCCAGTCCGACTCGCTGCAGATCGGCGGCCCGACGCCGTCGGTGTTCCTGCAGTCGGTCGAAGGCGGGCTCGACCAGGTGGTGCTGGCCGGCGGCGGCGTGACGTCCAAGACCGTCACCGGCTTCGGGCTGGTGGCGCGCGCCGGCAGCGGCATCCGCGGGCCGCAGGACTGTGTCGGCAGGAAGATCGGCGTGCCTGGCCTGGGCGCGTTCCTGCACGTCACCTTCCGCGGCTGGCTCAAGCAGTCCGGCGTCGACTACCGCAAGGTCAATTTCGTCGAGGCGGCGTTCCCGCAGCACGGCGACCTGCTGCGCGGCGGTTCGCTCGACGCCGTCGTGACCGCCGATCCGTTCATGAGCCGCATCACCGACAGCGGCGCGGGCTACGTCGCGTCCTACTACTCGACGTTCCTGCCCGAGGGGCAGCCGACGATCATCCACGTGGCGCGGCGCGACTGGGTCCAGAAGAACCCGGCGGCGGCCCGGGCGTTTCGCGAAGGCGTGCTCGAAGGCGCCGCATTCATGCAGCAGCCGCGCAACAACGAAGCGGTGCGGTCGCACATCGGCAAGTACATCAAACTGCCGCCCGAGGTGCTGGCCCGGATGCAGATCTCCCCGCCGGGTCCGGTGGTGACGGAAAAGCAGCTGCAGTACTGGGTGGGGTTGATGAAGGACCAGGACATGCTCAAGACGGACCTCAAGCTCGCGCCATTGATCGCCCGGTGAGCGGCGCTGCGGGGCCGCGCCGACGCGGGGTGCAATGACCGATAAGGTGCTGGAGTTCGAGCAGGTCGCGATCCGCCTCGGCGGCCGCGAGATCCTGTCGCCGACCAGCCTGGCGGTGGGCCACGGCGAGTTCGTCTGCGTGATCGGACCCTCGGGGTGCGGCAAGACGACCCTGCTGCGCGCCGCGGCGGGGTTCGTGACCCCCAGCGGCGGAACGGTCCGTCGCAACGGGCGCGCCGTGACCGGCCCGTCGCGCGAAGTGGCGTTCGTGTTCCAGGACTACGGCCGCGCGCTGCTGCCGTGGCGCACCGTGCGCGGCAACGTCAGCCTGGCCCTCGAGGCAGCCCGGGCGGAGCCGCTGGCGCGAGCCGCACGCATCGAGCAGGTGCTGCGGACGGTCGGACTGTCGGACCACTGCGACCGGTTTCCGGCGCAGCTCTCCGGCGGCATGCAGCAGCGGGTGCAGATCGCCCGCTGCCTCGCGCAGCAGCCGACGCTGATGATGATGGACGAGCCGTTCGGCGCGCTCGACGCAATGACGCGCGAAGCGCTGCAGGACGAACTGGCCCGGCTCGCCGCCGAACAGGGGCTCACCGTGATGTTCGTGACACACGACCTCGAGGAGGCGATCTATCTCGGCGACCGCGTGATCGCGCTGAGGGCCAGCCCTTCGCACGGGCAGCCCAGCCTGGCCGCGATCCTCGACGTGCCGATCCCGCGCCCGCGCAGCCAGCTGGAGACGAAGGAGCACCCTGACTTCCTGCGGCTGCGGCGCGAACTGTACCGGTACCTGGGCCACGCCTGAGCGGACGACGCGATGCACGCGCACCTCGACCCCTCCCCGCCCCCCAGGCTGGCACGGTTGCGTCCCGCCGTCTTTCCGGTGCTCGTGCTCGGCCTGCTGGAAGCGTGGGCGCGAACGATCGGGCACGGCAGCGACGCGATCGCGCCGCCGACCGCCGCGATCGAGGCGCTGGCCGGCGCGATGCGCGACGGCTCGCTGCTGCGAGGGACCGCCTTCACGCTGGGTGCGGCCGCCCTCGGGCTGGTGCTGGGCAGCCTTCCCGGCATCGCCATCGGCACCGTCCTGGGATTGTCGCGGCGGGCGACGGCCGCCAGCTTCCTGAGCGTCGAATTGTTCCGGCCCATTCCTTCGGTGGCGCTGATACCGCTGGCGATGCTCGCATTCGGATTCGGTCTCGGCATGGAGGTCAGCGTGGTCGCCTTCGCGACGTTCTGGCCGATGCTGATCCTGTCGCAGGCGGCGGCCCGGCAGGTGGAACCCGGCTGGCTCGAGGTGGCGCGGGCCCTGCAACTGGGCCGCGCCGACAGGCTGACCAAGGTCGTTCTGCCGGCGATGGTGCCGCGCCTGTTCGTCGCGCTGCGGCTCGGCGTGGCGATCGCACTGGTGGTCGCCGTGACCGTGGAGATTGCCGCCAACCCGAACGGCATGGGCTACGCGATGATGATCGCGCAGCAGAGTCTGGAGCCGGCTCTGATGCTCGCCTGGCTGTTCTGGATCGGCGTCGTCGGCTACGCAGTCAATGCGGCGACGCTGGCCATGCAGCGGCGCGTCGCCGCGCGCATGGGCGAGGTCTCGAAATGACGGCAGCCGAGCTGCCCGCACCAGCGCGCGTCAGCCGCCGCGACACGGTGACCGATTGGCGCGCCGCGCTCGCGTCGCTGCCGCTGCTGGGTGCCGTGCTCGGGATCTGGTGGCTGGCCAGCCACGGCCACTGGGTGAGCAAGGTCTTCCTGCCCACGCCGGAAGCCACGGGCGCCAGCCTGCTGGACGGCCTGGTCGGCGGCGAGCTCGCCGCCTTCACCGCGGCGACGGTCGGGCGCATGGTGGCAGGATGGATGGCGGCCTCGCTTCTCGGGATCGTGGTCGGCGTGCTGATCGGCACCTCGGCCGCGGCGCGTGCGTGGATCGGGCCGACCCTCGAGCTCGTTCGTCCGCTGCCGGCTTCGGCGGTGATGCCGCTGGCCATCTCGATCTTCGGTCTGTCCGGCCGGATGGTGCTGGCGGTCGTGGCCTTCGGCGCGATGTGGCCGGTGCTGCTGGCCACGGTGCACGGCCTCGCATCTGTCCACGAGGGCCTGCGCGAGGTCGCCCGATCGCTGCAGCTGAACCGCCTGGCATTCGTGGCCAAGATCGGCCTGCCCAACGCGATGCCGGACATCCTCGCCGGCATGCGCCTGTCGATGACGGTGTCGCTGATCGTGTCGGTGGTCGGCGAAATGATCGCGTCGCAGCCCGGCCTGGGCCAGGCGATCCTGCTGGCGGCCCGCTCGTTTCGTGCCGCCGACCTGTTCGCAGGCATCGTGCTGCTGGGCGCGATCGGCTTCGTCAGCAACGCGCTGCTGGCGACGGCCGAGCGGCGCCTGCTGGCGTGGCAGCATGCATGAGTCCGCCCCGGACTCGTCCTGACCCCGAGGCGCGCCCGTTCTGACCCCTGCCTGAATTCTTGCCACTGCCGCCACTCCCAGGAGAGCCCGATGACCCGCAAGTTCGTCGACCTGTCGATCTATCTGGAGAACGACGTGCTGAGCGACCCGCCGGCCTTCGCCCCGAAGATCGAATATTTCACGCACGCCAACACCTTCTCGCAGATCGAGCCGTTCTTCCCGGGCTTGAAGCGCGAGGACCTGCCCGACGGCGAAGGCTGGGCGGTCGAGATGATCCACCTGTCGACGCACAACGGCACGCACCTGGACGCGCCCTACCACTTCCACTCGACGATGGACAACGCATTGGGCGCCAAGAAGCCGGCCATCGCGATCCACGAGGTGCCGCTCGAGTGGTGCTTCCAGCCCGGCGTCAAGCTCGACTTCCGGCACTTCGCCGACGGCTACGTGGTCACCGCCGCCGACGTGCAGGCAGAGCTCGAGCGGATCGGCCACACGATCGCCCCGCTGGAGATCGTGGTGGTCAACACCCGCGCCGGTTCGCGCTACGGCCACCCGGACTACGTGTCTTCGGGGTGCGGCATGGGCTACGAGGCCACGATGTACCTGCTCGAGCGCGGCGTGCGACTGACCGGCACCGATGCGTGGAGTTGGGACGCGCCGTTCGTGCACACGGCCAAGAAGTACGGTCAGAGCCACGACGCGAGCCTGATCTGGGAGGGTCACAAGGCGGGCCGCGACATCGGCTACTGCCACCTCGAGAAGCTGCACAACCTGGAGTCGCTGCCGGCCGACGGTTTCCACATCTCGTGCTTCCCGCACAAGATCCGCGGTGCGTCCGCGGGGTGGACGCGCGCGGTCGCAATCTTCGACGAGCGGCTCAGCGGCGGCGCGCCGACGTCGGACCCGCATCCCGCTGGCCGCGGCACCGCAGACTGAGGAGGCTCCATGACCGCTCATTACCGCCTGCTCGGTGGACCCGGCTCCCCGTACTCGCTCAAGATGCGCGCGATCCTGCGCTACCGGCATATCCCGCATGTGTGGATCGTGCCGCGCGGCTACATCGGCACGGGCGGCGAGCTGGCACAAGCCGGCA
This sequence comes from uncultured Burkholderiaceae bacterium, assembly GCA_964354355.1. Classification (GTDB taxonomy): domain Bacteria; phylum Pseudomonadota; class Gammaproteobacteria; order Burkholderiales; family Burkholderiaceae_E; genus CAYGZN01. The sequence continues at coordinate 5,569 of CAYGZN010000163.1, forward strand.
AGGGCATCATCCCCGTCCTGCAGTACCCCGACGGCACGTATCGCGCCGATTCAACCCCCCTCGCCTACGACCTCGAGCAGCGCCACCCCGGGCAGCGCTCCATCGTCCCGGACGACCCGGCGCAGGCGTTCGTCGCGCACCTGGTCGAGGACATGGCCGATGAGATGCTGGTCACGTCGATGTTCGAGATGCGCTGGGGCAGCCCCGAGGATAGGACCTTCTGCGCGACCCGGCAGCTTTCGGGCTGGCTATCACCGGTGCCGGGCCCCGAGCTCGACACGCTGGTGACGCGCTTCACCGAGCGCCAGACGCGGCAGCGCGCGAAGCTGGTGCAGGGCGATGCCGCGACGGTGCTAAGGCGGCTCTACCACGAGGTGCTGGCCGTCGTGGAAGGCATGCTCGGATCGTCACCGTTCCTGCTCGGCACGCGTCCGTCACTCGCCGACTTCGGCCTGTACGGCCAGCTGCTCCAATGCTCGATCGACCCGACCGCGAGTGCCATCATGCGGCGCGAGGCGCCTCGCACGTTCCAGTGGACACACTCGCTGGACGACGCGTCGGGCGTCGACGGCGAGTGGGCCGAGCCCGACACATGGAGCGACGCGGTCCACGCGATGCTCGACATCGTCGGACGCTGGTACCTGCCGATGCTGCAGGCCAACGCCGCAGCGGCGCTGGAGAATCGGGACCGCAGCCAGGCGACGATCCAGGGCCTCGCGTGGCAGGCGAAGACCGAGCGCTACAAGGTGAACTGCCTGGGCTGGCTGCGCGAGGAGCTCGCGCGGATGCCCGAGGACCGGATGCGCACGTTGCGCCCGCTGCTCGAGCGCCACGGTTGCTGGGAGGCGCTGCGCCCGGGCGCCGTGCCGGCGGTCGATGTGCCGGTGATGGCTCCACTGTAGACTCTAACCCAATGGTCGACAGTGCCCGCGTGGCGCAACCAGGAACTCCCGCATTCGAGCCGCTGACGGGCTGCTATGAGCCGTCGGCAATCCAGCAATTGCCGGACGGGCGTTTTCTCGTGGTCGAGGATGAAGAGCGACATCCGTTGAGTCTGGTCACGATCGGCGCCGACGGGATCGTGGGCACCACACCGCTGAAGCCTGGCCTGTTCCAGATCTTCAGCGCATTCTGGAAGCTGGACGATCTCGAGGGGCTTGCACTGGACCGTGCGGGCTTCGTCTATGCCATCACATCGCATTCCCGCGCCGGCGGGGGCGCCGAGAGGCAATCGCGGGAGAAGCTGGTCCGGTTCCGCATCCAGGGCAACAAGGTCGTGGATTCGAGAGTCGTAGACGGACTGAAGCGCGCGATGACCGCCCAGCATCCGGTGCTGGCTGCAGCCGCCACGATACGGGATGTCAAAGCCGGCGGCGGGCTCAATATCGAGGCGCTGGAGATCAGCCCCGACCCGCAACGACTGCTGATTGGTTTTCGCAGCCC
>CAYGZN010000164.1:0-7006 GCA_964354355.1 uncultured Burkholderiaceae bacterium
GCAGCCCGTCGATCGGGTGCTCGGGCGACCATTCGTGCAGGGGCTTCATGCGATCAGGGCTGCGCGATCGCGTGGCGTTGCGCGAGCGACAGCAGGTACACGGCCAGCAGCCCGATGGCCATCAGCGTCCACAGGCCCAGGTCGTAGGTGCCCGTCACCGCCCACAGCGACGCGAGGAACACCGGGCCGACGGCGCGCGCCAGCGCATTGGGCATCGACTGCAGGCCGTTGAGCGCCGCGACCCGCTCGCGGTCCACGTACTGGGCGAGCGCGGTGGCCTTGACGATCGTGATCAGCCCGTTGCCGATGCCGAAGCACGCGGCGAACGCCAGCGCGGTGGTCACGCTGGCCCCGCCGGCCAGCAGCACCGCCAGCGCGCAGGGCAGCATCAGCGGCACCATCCGGTCGAACCGTCGCGGGTCGATGCGGCCCTCGAACACGAACAGCACCAGCCGCCCGAGCACCTGCATCGCGCCGATGCTCGCCGGCACGGCCAGCGCCCACGCCTCGGGCAGGCCGCGCTCGCGCAGCAGCGGCACCATGTGGGCGGAAAGCGCCGCGGTCAGCGCCATCAGCAGCGCCATGAACGCGGAGATCAGCAGGAATGCCGGCGTGCGCGCGAGGCGCCACAGCGAGTCGTCGCGCAGTGGGGCGGCGTGGCGAGCGGGGGCGCCGTCGCGTCCCGCAACGTCCGCGCGACGTTCGCGACGGGGCTCGTTGCGCAGCATCGACAGATGGATCGGCAGGCACACCGCCAGGTGCAGCGCGGCCAGCGCGACGCACGCGCGCCGCCACCCGAGCCCGTCGATGAGCAGCGCCGACAGCGGGATGAACACCGTCGACGCGAGCCCGCCCAGGAAGGTCATCGCGATCAGCGCGCGGCGGTAGTCCGAGGGCCAGCGCCGGATCAGGATCGCGAAGGCCGGCTCGTACAGGATGCACGCCATCGCCACGCCCAGCCCGGCCCAGACCGCGTAGAGCCCGGTGGCCCCGTCGATCAGCGCGTGCGCCAGCAGCAGCGTGCCGGCCAGCAGCGAGCCGCCGACCATGACCGCGCGTCCGTGGCCCCGGTCGATCAGCTGGCCCACGCCGAGCCCGGCCAGGCCGCTGGCCAGCAGCGCGATGCTGAAGGCGCTGCTGACCTGCACGCGGGAGAGGCCCAGTTCGCGTTCGATCGAGGGCATCAGCAGCGAGAACGTGTAGTACAGGCTGCCCCAGGAGATCAGCTGGGCCAGCGACATCGCGCCGACCCAGCGACCGCGGGCACTCACGGGCTGCGCCCGGTCATCGGTCGCGCCCGGTCACCGGCCGGTCAGCGGCACGCGCCCTTCGATCGGGTACGCGGGGTCGTTGTAGCCGGGGGTCGACGGGTGACCTGCCGGCACGATGGCGTCGATCAGCGCCTCGTCGTCGGCTTCGAACGGCTTGCCGATCGCGCCCAGGTACTCCTGCATCTGCTGCAGCGTGCGCGGCCCGACGATCGCGGAACTCACCAGCCGGTTGTTCAGCACCCAGTTGACGGCGAACTGCGACGGCGTCATGCCGCGCGACGACGCGTGGCGCGCGACCTGCTGCGCCAGCACCAGCGATTCCTCGCGCCACTCGGTCTGCATCATCCGGCGGTCGTTGCGCGCGGCGCGTGAGCCTTCGGGCGGCGGCTGCCCGGGCAGGTACTTGCCGGCGAGCACGCCGCGCGCGATCGGCGAGTACGGCGCGACCCCGATGCCGTAGTGGCCGCAGGCCGGCAGCAGCTCGACCTCGGGCATGCGGTTGAACGCGTTGTAGTAGGGCTGGCAGACCGCGGGCGCCGGCATGCCGAACTGGCGGCACAGCGACACGACCTCGGCCACGCGCCAGGCGCGGTGGTTGGACAGCCCCAGGTAGCGGACCTTGCCGGCCCGGATCAGGTCGCCGACCGCGGACACCGATTCGGCCAGCGGCGTGTCGTGGTCCTCCTTGTGCAGGTAGTACACGTCGACGTGGTCGGTCTGCAGACGGCGCAGCGACTCGTCGATCGCCAGCATGATCCAGCGGCGCGACAGTCCGCTGCGGTTCGGGTCCGGGCGGGCCGGCGACGCGGCCACCGGATTGGCCACCTTGGTGGCCAGCACCCACCGGTCGCGCTCGCCGGCGATCAGGCGCCCGACGATGCGCTCGGACTCGCCGTTCGTGTAGGCGTCGGCCGTGTCGATGAAATTCACACCCGCGTCACGGGACGCTGCGACGATCTCGCGCGCGGCCGCCTCGTCGGTGCGGTCGCCGAACATCATCGTGCCGAGGCACAGGGTCGACACCGATACGCCGCTGTGTCCGAGTTTCCTGTATTGCATCGCTCCTCCTGGTCGAATGCGGTGGCCCGCCGCGCGTCGGGCGATCCGGGTGCTGACCGGGCATTGTCCTCCATCGTCGTAAAATGCAGGGTTTCCCCCGTTTCAAAGGAAGCACCGATTGCGGGTATGCTGTAGTCCCATCTGGCAAAGAGGAGGCGTCCGATGCTCAGGACGCTGATCTGGCGGTTTGCCGTGCCCGTGCTCGTGGCATTGTCCGCGGCCGCGTACTTCACGGTGCCTTACGTCGACCGGATCCTGTCCGAGTGGTTCCGCACGGACGTCGACATGCGCGCGCAGCTGGTGATGAACTCGATGGGCGAAGCGCTGCCGACGCTGCTCGATCGATCGGAACTGCCCCGGCTGCGCCGCTACCTGGCCAAGGTCACCGACGACGAGCGGCTGCTGGCGGTGCTGGCCTGCCGGCCCAGCGGCCAGCTGATCCACCAGACCGATCGCACGCCGGCGCAGGTCACGTGCGCCATGGCCGCGAAGCCCGGCGAGCCCGCCAGCCAGGTCCTCAAGACCCCGGCGGGTTCGGTGCACCTCGCGCGCTTCAACGTGCAGGGCGTCGACGGCCAGCCGGCGGTGATGCTGGTCGTGCACGACCTGAGCTTCGTGGACCGGCGCTACACGAAGGCGCGCGACTACATGGTCGCGTTCGCCGCGCTGTCGGCGCTGCTGCTGGTCGCGCTGTCGGTGGCCGCGTCGTGGCTGCTGCTGCGCCGCTGGGGCGCGCTGCTGGTGCGCGACATCCAGGGCCGGCGCTTCCAGGACGACGCCGAATCCCCGAACACCAGCCTGCCGATCCTGTCGCAGGTGCGCAAGGTGCTGCGCGAGATCGAGCACGACCAGCGCCTGGAGATCGACTACCGCGAGAACTGGACGCCGAACGCGCTGCAGCACGTCGTCAAGGAGCACCTCGGCTCGCCGCAGATGATCGTCGTGTCGAACCGCGAGCCCTACATCCACAACCGCGGCGCCGACGGCCGGCCCGTGGTGCAGGTGCCCGCCAGCGGCATGGTGACCGCGCTCGAGCCGGTCATCCGCGCCTGCTCGGGCGTGTGGATCGCCCACGGCAGCGGCAGCGCCGACCGCGACGTGGTCGACCTGCACGACCGCGTCAACGTGCCGCCGGCGGACCCCGCCTATTCGCTGCGCCGGGTCTGGCTGACCGAGGAGGAGGAGAACGGCTTCTACTTCGGATTCTCCAACGAAGGCCTGTGGCCGCTGTGCCACCTGGCGTACGTGCGCCCGGCGTTTCGCGAGGAGGACTGGCGCCAGTACGAGGCGGTCAACCGCAAGTTCGCCGACGTGGTGCTCAAGGAGTCGCGCACCGAGCACCCGGTGGTGTTCGTGCAGGACTACCACTTCGCGCTGCTGCCGGCGCTGGTGCGCCAGCGGATCCCCGGCGCCACGGTGGTGGTCTTCTGGCACATCCCCTGGCCCAACGTCGAGACCTTCGGCGTGTGCCCGTGGAAGGAGCAGCTGCTGCAGGGCATGCTGATGGCCGACATCCTGGGCTTTCACACGCGCTACCACTGCCAGAACTTCCTCGAGACGGTCGACCGCTACGTCGAGTGCCAGATCGACCGCGAGCACATGACGGTCACCGTGCAGGGCCACGTCTGCCAGGTCGCGCCCTACCCGATCTCGATCGAGTGGCCGCCGCGCTGGCTCGAGCAGCTGCCGGGCGTCGAGCAGTGCGCCCGCGCCGTGCGGCGGCGCTACGGCCTGGACGATTCGGTGCGCATCGGCGTCGGTGTCGAGCGCTGGGACTTCACCAAGGGAATCGTCGAGCGGTTTCGCGCGATGGAGCAGCTTCTGGAGTCGCATCCGTCGTGGCGCGGGCGCGTCAGCCTGCTGCAGGTGGCCGCGCCGACCCGCAGCAAGCTGCCCGCCTACCAGCAGCTGCAGCAGGAGACCGCCGACTTCGCGCGGCGCATCAACGAGCGCTTTGGCACCGAGCGGTGGCAGCCCATCGTGCTGATCGCCGAGCACCAGGAGCCGCTGCAGGTGTTCGAGCTGTACCGCGCGGCCGACTTCTGCTTGGTCAATTCGCTGCACGACGGCATGAACCTGGTGGCCAAGGAGTTCGTCGCGGCCCGCGACGACCACGACGGCGTGCTGATCCTGTCGACCTTCGCAGGCGCCTCGCGCGAGCTGCTCGAGGCGCTGCTGGTCAACCCCTACGACATCAAGGAAACCGCCGACGCGATCCTGCAGGCGCTGCAGATGGACCGCGACGAGCGTCGCGAGCGGATGCGGCTGATGCGGCGCACCGTCAAGGAGAACAACGTCTATCGCTGGGCCGGCAAGATGCTGATGGACGCAGCCCGGGTCCGCCAGCGCGAGCGGCTGCGCCAGCGCGTCGAGGCGGCCGCACGCACGCGGCACGAACGGGTAGCCTGAGGGTCAGTACGCGTCTTCCCACGGGCGCGACAGCCGCAGCGCGCACTGGATCAGTCCGACCATGCTGTAGGTCTGCGGAAAGTTGCCCCAGCGCTCGCCGGTGTCGGGGACGACGTCCTCCGACAGCAGCCCGAGCGGGTTGCGCACCTGCAGCAGCCGCTCGAAGATCTGCCGCGCGCGGTCGGTCTCACCGAGCGAGGCGAGCGCCAGCACCCACCACTGCGTGCACACGACGAAGGCGGTCTCGGGAAAGCCGAAATCGTCTTCCTCGTCGTAGCGCAGCAGGAAGTCGCCGCGCCGCAGGCGCGACTCGATCGCGCGCACCGTCGAGGCGAAGCGCGGGTCGCTGGCGGGCAGGAACTGCAGTTCGGCCAGCAGCAGCAGGCTCGCGTCGAGCCGGTCGCCCTCGAACGTCGACGTGAACGCCTGCAGCTGCGGGTTCCAGGCGCGCTCGCAGATCGTGCCGTGGATGCGCGCGGCGTGGGCCTGCCAGTAGGCCTGCCGCCCGGACAGTCCGAGCTGCTGCGCGATCCGCGCCAGACGGTCGCAGGCGGCCCAGCACATCAGGCTGGAGAACGTGTGCACGCGCGTGGTGCCGCGCAGCTCCCACAGGCCCGCGTCGGGGTCGGCGTGATGCGCCTGCGCACGCTCGCCCAGCTTCTCGAGCTCGGCGAAGATCTGCGCGTCGGCGGTGTGCTCGAGGCGCCGGTCGAAGAACGCGTGTGCCGCGGCCAGCACCGCCTCGCCGTAGACGTCGTGCTGGGTCTGGAAGTACGCCGCATTGCCGATGCGCACCGGGCCCATGCCCCGGTAGCCGGGCAGCGCGGGCGCCAGCGACTCCTCGATCGCGTGTTCGCCGCTGATCCCGTAGACCGGCTGCACCGGGCGGCCGCCGGTGTCGGCGACCACGTTCAGGATGTAGTTCAGGTAGCGCTGCATCGTGCCGGTCACGCCCAGCCGGTTCAGCACGTTGACGACGAAGTACGCGTCGCGCAGCCAGCAGTAGCGGTAGTCCCAGTTGCGGCCGCTGTCGGGCGCCTCGGGGATCGACGTCGTCACCGCGGCGACGATCGCGCCGGAGTCCTCGAACGCGTTGAGCTTCAGCGTGATCGCCGCGCGGATCACGACGTCCTGCCACTCGAACGGCACGGCCAGGTTGCGCACCCAGCGCAGCCAGTAGTCGCGGGTCTCGTCCAGGAAGCGGCGGCCGACCTCGGTCGGCGAGTCGCCCAGCGTTTCGTCCGAGCCGAACAGCAGCGTGACCGAGCGGTTGACGAAGAACGCGCGCTCCTCGGCCACCGCCGTGATCGGCATGTCGGTCGTGAGCCGCACGGTGCCGTCGGGCTTCACGAAGCGGATGTGGTGGGTGCCGACCACGCGCTCGGCGGGCTGCGCGCCGTAGGCGGCCGACAGCCTTGCACGCACGACGATCCGCGGCCGGCCGGCGACGCGGCGCACGATGCGCACCAGCATCGCCGGGTTGAACGTCCGCCCGTACTGGTAGAAGCGCGGCGCGAAGTCGATCACCTCCACCGAGTTGCCGGCGTCGTCGTGCAGGCGGGTCGACAGGATCGGCGTATTGGGCAGGTAGTGCTGCTCGCAGCCGACCTGCCGCTCGAGCCGCACGTCGACGAACCCGTGGGCCGGCCGGGATTCGCCCGAAAGCAGCGCGCAGCAGGTCGGGTCGGCGTCGAAGCGCGGGTGGCACCACCAGACGATGCCGGCGGCGCCGTCCACCAGCGCGGCGGTGCGCGAGTTGCCGACCAGGCCGAGGTCGAGCGAGTTCTTCGGGGTGTTCTGCGAGTGGAGGCTCATGTCGAACGGTAGGCGATGGCGGCACCGCGCAGCGCGGCGAACGGGGAGTGCAGCAGCGACAGCGGCACCTGGGCCAGCCAGCTGCTGAACCGGCCTTTGGCCTCGAAGCGGCGGCGCAGGCCGTCCAGCGCCATGAGGCCGGCGATGCGGGGCACGATGCCACCGCCGATGACGACCCCGCCCGCGGCGTCGAACATCAGCGCGGCGTCGCCGGCGAACGCACCGAGCAGCTCGAGGAAGGTGGACACGGCCAGCGTGGCCGCAGGCGCGTCGCCGCGCGCGCACGCCTGCAGGACCGCGGCGGCGTCGAGCCCGGGCGCGTCGCCGGCCGTGCCCAGGTGGCGCCACGCCGCTTCGTGCAGCAGCGCCAGTCCGGGGCCCGACACGACGCGCTCCCACGAGACGCGGCCGAAGCGTCGGCTCGCGTGGTCGGCGGCGAACCGCTCGAAGGG
>CAYGZN010000165.1:0-7000 GCA_964354355.1 uncultured Burkholderiaceae bacterium
TGACCGGTCCGATGCTTCGCGGTTCGGGCGTGGCGTGGGACCTGCGCAAGGCGCAGCCCTACGAGGTCTACGACCTGATGGACTTCGACATCCCGGTGGGGCGAAACGGCGACTGCTACGACCGTTATCTGGTCCGCATGGAGGAAATGCGTCAGAGCAACCGGATCATCCGGCAATGCGTGCAGTGGCTGCGCAACAACCCGGGGCCGGTGATGGTCGACAACCACAAGGTGGCGCCGCCGTCGCGGGTCGCGATGAAGTCGAACATGGAGGAGCTGATCCACCACTTCAAGCTCTTCACCGAGGGGTTCCACGTGCCCGAGGGCGAGGCCTACGCCGCGGTCGAGCACCCCAAGGGCGAGTTCGGCATCTACCTCGTCTCGGACGGCGCCAACAAGCCGTACCGGCTGAAGATCCGCGCGCCGGGATTCCCGCACCTGCAGGCGCTCGACGAGATGTCGCGCGGGCACATGCTGGCCGACGTCGTCACCATCATCGGCACGCAGGACATCGTCTTCGGGGAGATCGACCGATGAGCGACGCGCCGACGGGTCGCGGGTCGAGCGGCACGGCGCCGTCCGGCGGCGAGGCCGCGGGCGTGGCCGCTGCGTCGGACTGGACGCTGTCCGAACAGGCGCGGCGGCGCATCGACCGCGAGGTGGCCAAGTTCCCGGCGGACCAGAAGCAGTCGGCCGTGATGGCCGCGCTGGCCATTGCGCAGGACGAGGCGGGCTGGGTGTCGCCGCCGGTCGTCGAGGCCGTGGCGGGCTACCTGTCGATGCCGCCGATCGCGGTGTGGGAGGTGGCGTCCTTCTACAACATGTACAACAAGCGGCCGCCGGGCCGATTCAAGCTCGGGGTGTGCACCTGCCTGCCGTGCGCGCTGCGCGATGGCGCCCAGGCGGGCGAGTACCTCAAGCACAAGCTCGGCGTCGACTACGGCGGAACCACCGCCGACGGGCGGTTCACGCTGGTCGAGACCGAGTGCCTGGGCGCCTGCGGCGACGCGCCGGTGCTGCTGGTCAACAACAAGCGCATGTGCAGCTTCATGAGCGCCGACCGGCTCGACGCACTGCTCGACGAACTGAAGAAGGCATAGGGCGCAGGAAACCGACCACATGGGTGCCACCGATTTTCGCGCCGCGCTGTCCGACGTGCGTGCCATGGAGACCTGCTTCCACGGCCGGCACCTGTCGCCGCAGATCTATGCGGGCTTGAGCTCGCCGGACGGCTGGCGCCTGAAGGACTACGAGGCGCGCGACGGCTACCAGGCGCTGCGGCGCATCCTGACCGAGGGACTGACGCCCGAGCAGGTGATCGCCGAGGTCAAGTCGTCGTCGCTGCGGGGCCGCGGCGGTGCGGGCTTTCCGACCGGCCTGAAGTGGAGCTTCATGCCGCGCCAGTTCCCGGGCCAGAAGTACCTGGTCTGCAACTCGGATGAGGGCGAGCCGGGCACGTTCAAGGACCGGGACATCCTGCGCTACAACCCGCACATCGTCATCGAGGGCATGGCCATCGCCGCCTACGCGATGGGCATCAGCGTGGGCTACAACTACATCCACGGCGAGATCTGGGACACCTACGAGCGCTTCGAGCAGGCGCTGGACGAGGCGAGGGCGGCGGGCTACCTCGGCGACCGGATCCTCGGCTCGTCGTTCTCGTTCCAGTTGCACGCGTTCCACGGTTTCGGCGCGTACATCTGCGGCGAGGAGACGGCGCTGCTCGAGTCGCTCGAGGGCAAGAAGGGCCAGCCGCGCTTCAAGCCGCCGTTCCCGGCCAGCTTCGGCCTGTACGGCAAGCCCACGACGATCAACAACACCGAGACCTTCGCGGCGGTGCCGTGGATCATCCGCAACGGCGGCCAGAAATACCTCGAGGTCGGCAAGCCCAACAACGGCGGCAGCAAGATCTTCTCGGTGTCGGGCGACGTGCAACTGCCCGGCAACTACGAGGTGCCGATGGGCACGCCGTTCGCGAAGCTGCTCGAACTGGCCGGCGGCATGCGCCCCGGACGCCGGCTCAAGGCCGTGATCCCCGGCGGCTCGTCGATGCCGGTGCTGCCGGCCGAGATCATGATGGCCACCGACATGGACTACGACTCCATCGCCAAGGCCGGCTCGATGCTCGGCTCGGGTGCGGTCATCGTGATGGACGACACGCGCTGCATGGTCAAGTCGCTGCTGCGGCTGTCCTACTTCTACTTCGAGGAGTCCTGCGGCCAGTGCACGCCGTGCCGCGAGGGCACCGGCTGGCTGTGGCGGATGGTCCAGCGCATCGAGCACGGCGAAGGCACGGCCGAGGACCTGGTCAAGCTGGGCGAGGTCGCCGACAACATCCAGGGCCGCACGATCTGTGCGCTGGGCGATGCGGCAGCGATGCCGGTCAAGGCGTTCCTGAAGCACTACCGGGCCGAGTTCGAGCACCACATCGAGCACAAGCGCTGCGTGGTGCCGACCTATGTCTGAGAAGCGACGCGCACATGGTTGAGATCGAAGTCGACGGCAGGAAGGTCGAGATGACCGAGGGCAGCATGGTCATGCATGCGGCCAACAAGCTCGGCATCTTCGTGCCGCACTTCTGCTACCACAAGAAGCTGTCGATCGCGGCCAACTGCCGCATGTGCCTGGTCGAGGTCGAGAAGGCCCCCAAGCCGATGCCGGCCTGCGCCACGCCGGTGTCGGCGGGCATGAAGGTCTGGACCCACTCCGAGAAGGCGGTCCAGGCGCAGAAGGGGGTGATGGAGTTCCTGCTCATCAACCACCCGCTGGACTGCCCGATCTGCGACCAGGGCGGCGAGTGCCAGCTGCAGGATCTGGCCGTGGGCTACGGTGGCTCAGCCTCGCGCTACAGCGAGGAAAAGCGCGTCGTGTTCCACAAGTCGCTTGGGCCGCTGGTCTCGGCCGAGGAGATGGCGCGCTGCATCCACTGCACGCGCTGCGTGCGCTTCGGGCAGGAGATCGCCGGCGTCATGGAGCTGGGCATGGCCGGGCGCGGCGAGCACTCCGAGATCATGAGTTTCGTGGGCCGGTCGGTCGACTCCGAGCTGTCGGGCAACATGATCGATGTGTGCCCGGTGGGCGCGCTGACCAGCAAGCCGTTTCGCTACAGCGCCCGCACGTGGGAGCTTTCGCGGCGGCGCTCGATCGCTGCGCACGACTCGCTGGGCTCGAACGTCGTCGTCCAGATCAAGCAGAACGCGGTGATGCGCGTGCTGCCGCTCGAGAACGAGTCGATCAACGAGTGCTGGCTCTCGGACCGCGACCGGTTCTCCTACGAGGGGCTCCATTCGCCCGAGCGCCTGCACACGCCGATGCTGCGCCAGGACGGCGTGTGGCGCGAGGTCGACTGGCAGGCCGCGCTCGACTACGCCGCCCGCGCGCTGACGATGGTCGCGCGCGAGCACGGCCCCGATTCGGTCGGGGCGCTGGCTGCGCCCCACGCGACGCTCGAGGAACTCCACCTGCTGGGGCGGCTCGTGCGTGGCCTGGGCAGCGCCAACGTGGACTTCCGCCTGCGTCAGTCCGACTTCTCGCTCGATGGCCGCCACGCGGGCGTGCCCTGGCTGGGCATGCCGATCGATGCCGTCGGCGGGCTCGACCGGATGCTGATCGTCGGCTCGTTCCTGCGCAAGGACCACCCGCTGCTGGCGGCTCGCGTGCGCGCCGCCGTCAAGCGCGGGGCCCGCGTGGCGATTCTGCACGGGGCCGACGACGACCTGCTGATGCCGATTGCGGCCAAGGCGATCGTGGCGCCGGGTGCGTGGGCTCCGACGCTTGCGGGCGTGCTGGTCGCGCTGCTGCAGGGCCGAAACGCAGCCGTGCCGGGCGAACTTGCCGGCGTCACGCCGAGCGAGGCTGCGCGCGCGATCGCGGCGATGCTGTCGCAGGGATCGGCCAAGGCCGTGTTCCTGGGCAACGCGGCCGCCCAGCACCCGCGCGCGGGTGCGCTCGCGGTGCTCGCCCAGGCGATCGCCGACGCCAGCGGCGCGACGCTGGGCTGGCTGGTCGAGGGTGCCAACGGCGTCGGCGGCTGGCTCGCCGGCGCGGTGCCCGGGGGAAGGCCGGGCAGCCCGGCGGATGCGGGCTCCGGGTCGGGCGATGCCCGAGGGCTGGACGCGCGCGCGATGATCGAGTCGCCGCGCAAGGCCTACCTGCTGATGCACTGCGAGCCCCGCTTCGACTTTGCGAACCCGGCGGCGGCAACCGTTGCGCTGGGCGCCGCCGAAACGGTGATCGCGCTGACGGCCTATCGCTCGAGCGACCTGATGGAGCAGGCGGACTGCCTGCTGCCGATTGCGCCGTTCACCGAGACCGCCGGCACGTTCGTCAATTGCGCGGGACAGGCGCAGTCGTTCAACGGCGTCGTGCGCCCGCTGGGCGAGGCACGTCCCGGGTGGAAGGTTCTGCGCGTGCTCGCCAACACGCTCGGGTTGCCGGGATTCGACCACGACAGCGTCGAGCAGGTCCGCGCCGAGGTGCTCACGGCCGGCGCCGTGGCGGGCCTGTCCAACCGCGTCGATTCGCCGGTTCCCGCCGCAGGGCAGTCGGCCACCGCGGGCGGCCTGGAGCGACTGGCCGACGTTCCGATCTATGCGACGGACCCGATCGTGCGACGCGCGACCAGCCTGCAGGCCACGCGCGATGCGGCCGTGCCGAGCGCGCGGGTCAGCGGCACCACGCTGGCGCGGCTGGGTCTGTCCGCCGGCGACCGGGTGCGCGTGCGCCAGCCCGTCGCCGGCGCCCCCGCCGAAGCGGTGCTGCAGGTCACGCGCGACGACTCGGTCGCCGAAGGCGTGGCGCGGATCAGCGCCGGCCACGAGGCCACGGCGGGGCTCGGGCCGATGTTCGGCGCGCTGACGCTGGAGCGTGTCTGATGGACCTGCTGACGACGATCAGCGAGCAGGGTGCGGCGGTGCTCGGACCCGCCTGGCCGGTCGTTTGGACACTCGTCAAGATCGTGGCCGTGGTCGCGCCGCTGATGGCCTGCGTGGCCTACCTGACGCTGTGGGAGCGCAAGTTCATCGGCTACATCCAGTTGCGCATCGGCCCCAACCGGGTCGGCCCGAAGGGCCTGCTGCAGCCGATCGCCGACGCGATCAAGCTGGTGTTCAAGGAAGTGATCATGCCCTCGCAGGCCAGCAAGGGCCTGTACCTGCTGGGGCCGGTCATGGCGATCATGCCCGCGCTGGCCGCCTGGGCGGTGATCCCCTTCGGCCCCGACCGTGCGCTGGCCAACGTGAACGCCGGGCTGCTGCTGCTGCTGGCGATCACGTCGCTCGAGGTCTACGGCGTGATCCTGGCCGGATGGGCCTCCAACTCCAAGTACGCGTTCCTGGGCGCGCTGCGTGCGTCGGCGCAGATGGTGTCGTATGAACTGGCGATCGGCTTCGCGCTGGTGGTCGTGCTGATGGTCTCGGGCAGCCTGAACATGACCGACATCGTGCTCGCGCAAAACCGCGGCTACTTCGCCGGCATGGGTCTGAACGTGCTGTCGTGGAACTGGCTGCCGCTGCTGCCGATCTTCGTCGTGTACTTCATCTCGGGCGTGGCCGAGACCAACCGCCATCCGTTCGACGTGGTCGAAGGCGAGTCCGAGATCGTCGCCGGCCACATGATCGAGTACTCCGGCATGGGTTTTGCGGTGTTCTTCCTGGCCGAGTACGCCAACATGATCCTGATCTCCGCGCTCGCGGCGATCATGTTCCTGGGCGGCTGGGCGCCCTTCTGGCAGGCGCCGCTGGACCTGGGTCCGCAGTGGTTCTGGGACTGGTTCTGGCTGTTCTTCAAGACCTTCCTGCTGGTGACGGTGTTCCTGTGGATCCGCGCCTCGTTCCCGCGCTATCGCTACGACCAGATCATGCGACTGGGCTGGAAGATCTTCATCCCGGTCACGCTCGTCTGGCTGGTGGTGATCGGCATCTGGATCCAGACGCCGCTGAACATCTGGAAATGACCGGGCCCAAGGCGATGGAAGCGATCAAGGACTTCGTCAAGAGCTTCATGCTGATCGAGCTCCTCAAGGGGCTGCGTCTGACCGGCTCGCAGCTGTTCGCGCGCAAGATCACGATCCAGTTCCCCGAGGAGAAGACGCCGCTGTCGCCGCGCTTTCGCGGCCTGCACGCCCTTCGCCGCTACCCCAACGGCCAGGAGCGGTGCATCGCCTGCAAGCTGTGTGAGGCCGTGTGCCCCGCGCTGGCGATCACCATCGAGTCCGATGTGCGGCCGTCGGACGGCACGCGGCGCACGAGCCGCTACGACATCGACCTGACCAAGTGCATCTTCTGCGGCTTCTGCGAGGAGTCGTGCCCGGTCGACTCGATCGTCGAGACCCACGTGCTCGAGTACCACGGGGAAAAGCGCGGCGACCTGTACTTCACCAAGGAAATGCTGCTGGCCGTCGGCGACCGCTACGAGCAGCAGATCGCCGCAGCCCGGGACGCCGACGCGCGGTACCGCTAGAGGCCCTCCACGTGGATTCCAAGACCTTCTTCTTCTACGCGTTCGCGGCAGTCACCGTGTTCGCCGCGCTGCGCGTGGTCACCGCGCGCAACGCCGTGCACTCGGCGCTGTTCCTCGTGCTGACCTTCTTCTCGGCCGCCGGCATCTGGCTGCTGCTCAAGGCCGAGTTCCTGGCGATCACGCTGGTGCTGGTCTACATCGGCGCGGTGATGGTGCTGTTCCTGTTCGTCGTGATGATGCTGGACATCAACGTCGACCGGATGCGACAGGGTTTCTGGAAGAACCTGCCGGTGGCCGCCTTCGTGGGGGCCGCCATCGTGCTCGAGCTGGCCGCGATCCTGTGGCAGCAGTTCGGCCGCGTGCGCGATGCCGACGCGCCCCGCCTGCCGGCCGACTACAGCAACACCAAGGCGCTCGGAAGGCTCATCTACACCGAGTACGTCTACGCGTTCGAGATCGCCGCGGTGATCCTGCTGGTGGCGATCGTGGCGGCGATCGCGCTGACGCTGCGCCGCCGCGAGGGCGTCAGGCACCAGGACCCG
>CAYGZN010000166.1:0-6997 GCA_964354355.1 uncultured Burkholderiaceae bacterium
GCCCCTTCCCTCCTTGTCCGAGATCGAGTCGGCCGCCCGCATCGTCGGCCAGGCGATGCCCCCGACGCCGCAGTACGCGTGGCCGCTGCTCGCGCAGCGCCTGGGCGCCGAGCTCTGGGTCAAGCACGAGAACCACACGCCGACCGGCGCGTTCAAGGTGCGCGGCGGCCTCGTCTACCTCGACGAGCTGGTGCGCAGGCAGCCGGCGTGCCCGGGCATCGTGTCGGCCACGCGCGGCAACCACGGCCAGTCGCTCGCGTTCGCCGCGCGGCGCCACGGGCTGCCGGTCACGATCGTCGTGCCCCACGGCAACAGCCGCGAGAAGAACGCCGCGATGCGCGCGTTCGGCGCGACCCTCGTCGAGCACGGCGAGGACTTCCAGGAGAGCAGCGAACACGCGGCGCGGCTGGCCGAGCAGCGCGGGCTGCACCGGGTGCCCTCGTACCACCGGGACCTGGTCCGCGGCGTCGCGACCGGCTGGCTCGAGCTGTTCAGGGCTGCGCCGTCGCTGGACGTCGTGTTCG
Source organism: uncultured Burkholderiaceae bacterium (assembly GCA_964354355.1). GTDB lineage: Bacteria > Pseudomonadota > Gammaproteobacteria > Burkholderiales > Burkholderiaceae_E > CAYGZN01. The sequence goes on from CAYGZN010000166.1 coordinate 525, forward strand.
TGCCGATCGGGCTCGGCTCGGGGCTGTGCGCAGCGGCGGCAGCGCGTGCCGCTGCCGGGTCGCGCGCACGCCTGGTCGGCGTGGTCTCGTCGCACGCGCCCGCCTATGCGCTGTCGTTCGAGGCCCGCCGGCCCGTGTCCGCGCCGGTCTCGACCCGCCTCGCCGACGGGATGGCCTGCCGGGTGCCCGATCCGACGGCACTGTCGATCCTGCTCGAACACGTCGACGACGTGGTGCGGGTCACGGACGAGGAGGTCGCACGTGCGATGAAGGCGCTGTACGTCGACACGCACAACGTCGCCGAGGGTGCGGGTGCAGCGTCGCTGGCGGCGGCGCTGCAGTGGCGCGATTCGCGCCCCACGGCGCTGGCCGGCCGGCGGGTCGCCGTGACGCTGTGCGGGGCCAACGTCGACCACGAAGTGTTCGCCGAGGTGCTGCGCGACACCGTGCTCGACTGAGACAACACCCGCAGCGCGGCACAACCCGGCAGCACAACCCGGCAGCGCAACCCCGCTGCGCAACCCAGAGCCGCGCGCCGCAGCCGCGCGCCGGCGGGGTCGCGCTCAGACCGCGACCTGCGCGCCCAGCTCGATCACCCGGTTCGGCGGCAGGCCGAAGTAGTTCGCCACGCTGGGGCTGTTCTGCAGCATCCAGCCGAACAACGAACGGCGCCAGCCGAACGGGCCGCGGCGCGACACCGACACGATCACCGGCTTGCTGGTGAAGAACGACGTGTCGTCGATGTCCAGCTCGAGCCCCTTGCGCCGCGCCAGCTTGAGCACGCGGGTGATGTCCGGGTCCTCGCGAAAGCCGAAGTGCGCGATCAGCCGCACGACGCCGCTTGCGCCGCGCTGCACCTCGATGCGCTCCTCGTCGAGCACGCGCGGCACGTCGTCGAACTCGACGGTCAGGAACACCGTCTGCTCGTGCACGATCTTGTTGTGCTTCAGGTTGTGCAGGAAGCTGCCCGGGTAGCCGCGTCGGGTCGAGCTGAAGAACACCGCCGCACCCGGCACCCGGTGGATGTCCGAAAGGTCCAGGTTCAGGTCGTCGTCCACCGCCACGCGCGGGCGGACGTCCTTCTTCGCGCGCATGATCTCCATGCCGCGGCGCCACGTGGTCAGTACCGTGAACATCAACGTGGCGATCACCAGCGGAAACCAGCCGCCGTCGGCGATCTTGGTTGCGTTGGCCGCAAAGAACGCCAGCTCCAGCGACGCGAAGACGGCCATCAGCGGCAGCAGCCAGCGGGTGCGCCCGCGCGGCATCATCAGGATCGTGATCGTCAGCAGCACGCTGCCGATCAGCAGGTCGCCCGAGACCGCGACGCCGTAGGCGGCGGCCAGGTTGCTCGAGCTGCGAAAGCCCAGCACCAGCAGGATCACCGCGATCAGCAGCAGCCAGTTGACGATCGGGATGTAGATCTGGCCCCGCGTGTGCTCGGACGTGTACAGGACCTTCAGCCGCGGTAGGTAGTTCAGCCGCGACGCCTGCTGCGTGACCGAGAACGCGCCGGCAATGGTCGCCTGCGACGCGATCACCGTGGCCACCGTCGCCAGCACGATCAGCGGCACCAGCAGCGGCTGCGGGGCCAGCAGGTAGAACGGATTGCGAACGGCCTCGGGGTCGCGCAGGACCAGCGCACCCTGGCCCAGGTAGTTCAGCATCAGGCACGGGAACACCAGCGCGAACCAGCCGACCCGCATCGGCCGTGCGCCGAAGTGTCCTAGGTCCGCGTACAGCGCTTCGGCGCCGGTCAGGCACAGGAACACCGCGCCCAGCGCGACGAACGCCCAGTGCGGCTGGCGCAGCGCGAAGCCCAGCGCGTGACGCGGGTCGATCGCCTGCAAGATCTGCGGATGCTGGAGGATGCTGGCCACGCCCAGCGCCGCCAGCGTCACGAACCACAGCACCATCACCGGGCCGAACACCCTGCCCACCGACGCGGTGCCGTGGCGCTGGACCATGAACAGGCCGACCAGGATCATCAGTGCGATCGGCACGATCCAGCGCGACAGACCTGGCGCCGCAACCGCGATTCCTTCGACCGCCGACAGCACCGAGATCGCCGGCGTGATCACCGCATCGCCGTAGAACAGCGAAGCCGCGAAGATCCCCAGCACGCTGACGACCCACAGCCAGCCCGGCCGCTTGCGCACCAGGACCAGGGCTCTGGACAGCAGCGCCAGCACGCCACCCTCGCCGCGGTTGTCGAAGCGCAGCATCACGGTCACGTACTTCAGCGACACGATGATCGTCACCGACCAGAACATCATCGACAGCACCGCGTAGACGTGCTCCGGCGCCAGCGGCAGGCCGTGCGGCTGCGCGAAGGCCTCCTTGAACGCGTACAGCGGGCTGGTGCCGATGTCGCCGAACACCACGCCCAGCGCGGCCAGGACGAGCGGCGGCAGGCGCGTGTGCGAAGGAGCAGTCATGGATGCAGGAGGCGCGTCGCGGGCGGAGGGGCCTGCGAACCCGCACACCCACGCGCGCTCGCCAAAGCCTCGGGGAGATCTGTACCCCTAAAGGCAATCCCTCAAATCGCGACTTGAAGAAGTGCTGTCATAGTCGCGAAGTCTACCCGAGCAGGCCCCGAGTCGCTGACCGCTGCTGCGTCGCGGCAGCGACCCGCTAGAACTGGAACGCCACGCCGAGCAGGGCACCGCTCAGGGTCAGGCTCTGCACCACATTTCCGGACTTGAACTCGTAGTCGAGATAGCGGTACGTGAGGAATGTCGACCCCCAGTCGAACCTGTAGCCCACGCCGGCATTGACCTGCCAGGTGAATTTGGACTGCCCGCCTCCCAAGTCGGCGTAGTACGGCAGGAACCACCTGCGGTCGGCGCCCAGATAGTAGCGGCCCTTGATGCCGACAATGGCGTCCCAGTCGGTCTCGTCGGCACTCGCTTCGCCGCTGCGCCCCGGCAGTTGCGGGATGCTGTTCGACAGCTCCCAGTTCAGCGTCTGCTTCATGTTCAGCATCCGGGCGCCGAACAGCAGGTCGGTCGTGTTCTCGGGCATCGACGACACGTTGTAGAGGCCGGCCAGCGTCCAGACCGTCGACTTCACGTCGAGGCCGAGGTTGGCGGTGGCGTTCACCGGACGGCCGCCCACGGTGAAATCGCGCGAAGCCGCCTTCGAGCCGCCCAGGTCGGCATAGACCAGGTCGGTCCAGACGCCCCATTGGCCTTTGCGCGCCTCGGCCTGGCCCATGAAGACCATCTTCAGCGCACTGATCACATCCGACGAACTCACATCGATGTACGGCCCGCTGTTGCCGGTCGAGGGGAACGCGGTCGAGCCGCTGATGGCCGGGAACCATCCGTAGATGGCCAACTCGAACTGCCACGTGTCGCTCATGGGCTGCGCTTGCGCCTGGGCAGCGATCGGCGCGAGCCCGGTCAGACCGAGAGCGAGCAGGCAGCCCGCGACTCGGGAGTTGTTGCGACGTTTCATGGCTGGGTCTCCTCCAAAGGTGTTGTTGAGATCAGGGCGCTACCGCCTGGATTTGCTGCAGGCGCCGCCCGTGTGGTCTGGGGTGTTGCCGAAGTTGTGCTGCGCGATGCAACGGTTGATCGTCGCAGTTCGTCGCGCCGCTTGTCTCGAAGCACAAATTGTAGATGCTTCCAGGTCGTGCTGCAGCACTTGTGCGAAGCGGGTTTCACAACAGGATAGGGATGACTGCGTCGCTGGCGGAGGGAGGGGGATTCGAACCCCCGAAGGGCTGTTAACCCTTACACGCTTTCCAGGCGTGCGACTTAAACCGCTCATCCATCCCTCCGGAACCGGCGATTATAGCCGCGCTCCGGGGGTTGCCTCACTCGGCCTGGAAGTCGATGTCCGCGTACTTCGCGACGCCGCTGGCGTCCTTCTTGAACGTGATCCTGACCGATGCGTCCTTGGCGTTGGCATTCTCCTGATTGAACGTCTTGCGCCTGTAGATCAGCACCACGGTGTTCGGGTCCGGGTTCTCGACAGCGTCGGCTTTTCCGGCGGACTCCTGCGCCTGCTCGACCGTCTTGTCGACGAACTTGCTGCCGAAGGCAGACCGCGAGTAGCCGTAGTCGCGGCTGCAACCGGGCAAGGCCGCGATCGAGGCGGCAATGGCCAGCGCGAGGCTGGCGGTGAGGCGTCTTGGCATGGACATGGAAGACTCGAAAATTGAGGTTGCTCGATGAGCGCGGCAGGTTGCCCGCTCGGGCGACCGGGCGGCCAGCACACACCCGTGAGGGAGTCTAGCGCCCCATCCTGACGGCGCGCTGACGAGCGCCCGCCCGCCAAGAAAAAAGCGCGGCCCGAAGGCCGCGCTCACGATGGCTGGTACTGCGTCGACCGTCAGGCGGCCTTCAGGTTCGGGTACCGCACGTTCTCGACCATGTCCTGCGTCTCCTTGGACGGCTTCGGCGTCACCAGGCTGACCAGGATGATCACGATGAAGCCGAGCGGCACGCCCCACATCCCCGCCGAGATCGGCTGGATGTCCCACCACAGGTTCGTGACCGGGGCCGAACGCGGCGTTCCGAAGAACACCTCGCGCAGCCACGGCTGGTTCAGGGCCATGTAGTAGAACGTGACGCCGACGCCGGCGATCATCCCCAGCGACGCGGCGATGCCGGTGGTGCGCTTCCAGAAGATCCCCAGCACCAGGGCCGGGAAGAACCCGCCCGCGGCCAGCGAGAACGCCGCCGACACCAGGAACAGGATATCGGCGGGTTTCTGCGCGGCGACCAGCGCGGCGATCACCGCGACGACCAGCAGCAGGATCTTCGAGATCAGCACACGGCGGGCCGTCGGCGCGTTCGGGTCGATCATCTTGTAGTAGAAGTCGTGCGACAGCGCGTTGGCGATCGTCAGCAGCAGGCCGTCCGCGGTGGACAGCGCCGCGGCCAGGCCACCCGCGGCCACGAGGCCTGAAACCACGTACGGCAGGCCCGCGATCTCCGGTGTGGCCAGCACGATGATGTCACCGCCGATCGCAATCTCCGCGAGCTGCACGATGCCGTCCCGGTTGACGTCGATGATCGACAGCAACGATGGATCCACCTTCTGCCATGACGCGACCCAGGCCGGCAATTTGGCGAATTCGGAGCCCACCACGAACGAGTAGACGTCGAACTTTGCCAGCACGCCGAGGGCCGGCGCCGTGAAATACAGCAGGAAGATGAAGAACAGCGACCAGAACACCGACTCGCGCGCCTGGCGCACCGATGGCGTCGTGTAGTAGCGCATCAGGATGTGCGGGAGTGCCGCGGTGCCCACCATCAGGCAGAACACGAGGGCGAGGAAATTGCGGCGGGAGACGTCGCGCGCGGTATCGTCCTTGCCGGGGAAAGCCTCGGCATGACGCAACGGCGGCCCGGCGCGTGCCGCGAGCCCAGCGTCCTTCGTCCACTGCGCCTTGGCCGCCGCCTCGTCCTTCGGGAACGCGGCCGCCGCCTTCTCGGCTGCCGCCAACTGGTCAGCCGGAGCGTTTTCGGCCTTGAGCTTCTCGACGTCGCCGGCGAGCTTGGCCTTCCCCGCGGCGTAGCTGGCGGGCATGCCCTTCAGATTGGCGCTCGCCTCGTCGGCACGCGCCTTGAAGATGCCCCGGACTTCGAGCTCCTTCGGATCCTTGATGAACTTCTCTTCCAGCGCCGTGACCTTCTCCAGCTGCTTGCCGTAGACGATCTGCGGTATCGGGATGCCGGTCTGCTTCACCGACAGCCAGATGACCGGGATCATGTAGGCGATGATCAGGATGATGTACTGCGCGACCTGCGTCCAGGTCACCGCGCGCATCCCGCCCAGGAACGAGCACACCAGAATCCCGCCGAGGCCGAGGAAAATGCCGAGCTCGAAGGAGACGCCGGTCAGCCGCGTCGTGATCAGGCCGACGCCGTAGATCTGCGCCACCACGTAGGTGAACGAGCACAGGATCGCGGCGAAAATGCCGACCGCCCGCGGGATGTGCCCGCCGTAACGCGCGCCGAGAAAGTCGGGGATCGTGAACTGGCCAAACTTGCGCAGGTACGGCGCCAGGAACAGCGCGACAAGGACGTAGCCACCGGTCCAGCCCAAGACGAACGCGAGGCCGCCGAAGCCGGTCAGGTAGAGCGTGCCGGCCATGCCGATGAACGATGCCGCGCTCATCCAGTCCGCACCGGTCGCCATGCCGTTGAACAGCGCCGGCACGCGCCGGCCCGCCACGTAGTACTCGGCAGCGTCGGAGGTTCGACTCATCACGCCGATGCCGGCGTAAAGACCAACCGTCGCCAGCAGGAAGACGTAGCCGATCCATTGCCGCGACAGGCCCATCTGCTCGGCGATGGCAAGCAGGATAACGAAGGCGACGAAGCCGCCCGTATACCACGTGTACACCTTCTTCAGCTGCGACTTGAAACCCTTGTTCGTGGTCGCGGAAAACATGCCCCCCGTACCGGATGCTTCTGGAATGCCGGCCATTATTCGTCCTCCCCTTCATGCACGTCGTA